>CAZNBR010000158.1:0-5585 GCA_964571315.1 uncultured Syntrophaceae bacterium | reverse complement strand
TTTCGGCGACAATACCACAAGAAGGTGAATCGGGCAATAGCCGCCCGTGTCTGCGGCCGCTCAACTGTCCACACGCGGCCGATATGTCGTCTCCCTTGCTTGGACGGGTCATGGTCGTGTAGTGCTCTTGCACGAGAATATCATGGAATGCCCGTACCGTTTTATCCGACGGTCTTTTGAACTCCGATCCCGGGAATTCGTTGAAGGGAATCAGATTGAATTTGCAGTGTACCCCCCTGAGGAGCGATGCGAGCATCTTCGCGTCTTCTTCCGAATCGTTGACGCCGTCCATCAGGATGTATTCGAAGGTGATCATTCTCCTCCTCGGCATGGGATATTCCCGGCAGGCATCTATGAGCCCCTTAAGGGGGAACTTTTTGTTTATGGGCATCAGGTACGACCTCCTCCTGTCGTCGGGGGCGTTGAGTGACACGGCGAGATTGACGGAGATCTCCTCACCGAGCCTGCGTATCATCGGCGTTATTCCGCATGTGGAAACCGTTATCTTTCTCTTTGAAAATCCTGGCCCCGCGTCGGAGGTGATAATCTTGATTGCCTTAAGCATGTTTTCATAGTTGGCAAGGGGTTCTCCCATCCCCATCATAACGATATTCTTTATATCCCTGCCCTCCGGTGTGTTGAAGCGGAGGGCCGTTATCTGCCCGACGATCTCGGAGGGGATCAGATTTCTCTCCAGACCGTATCTGCCGGTGAGGCAGAATCGGCACCCCATGGCGCATCCGGCCTGTGTGGACACGCACTGGGTCCAATGATTTTTTTCGCGGATCAGGACGCTTTCTATGAAACAGCCGTCTTCCAGTCGAAAGAGGACCTTTTTCGTGCCGTCCCTTGACTCCTGTATCTCTTCGATCAAGGGGAGTGAGATACGGGCCAGTTTTTCTATCTCTTCCCTGAAAACCTTCGAGAGATTGGTCATCTCATCGAAGCTTGTAGCGCCCGACCGGTGTATCCACTTCATGAGCTGGCGCGCCCGGTATTTCTCCTTTCCAAGACGGGCAATAAAGACCTCGATCTCTTCAAGAGACATGTCGTTCAAGTTGGATTTATCGTGATAGTTTTTCATGCAACCTTTTTGCGGTGGTGGCTGTGGACTGTGCGGGGTCGGTTTTCTGCCGCCAGGAGAATTTTCCGACACCCCGAACTTGTAGGGTGAACCTTGCGGTGGATATATTTCCGTGCGCCTGTCAGGCTTTGCCTACCATCTCTATGAGATGCCCGACAATCACTTTGTCAAGCTTTCCCTCGTCGGCCTCCTTATTCAGGATTTCAAAGGCATCTTTCCGGGGTATCGCGCTGCGATATGGCCGGTTTGCAATCAGGGCGTCAAAGATATCCACGATGCCCGCTATCCGGGCTATGACGGATATATCTTCTTCCTTGAGACCGTCCGGGTAACCGCTTCCGTCCAGTCTTTCGTGGTGGTGCCTGATGACGTCCAGGGCGGGACCGAGGGTCTTCTGCAGGGGTTGGCATATATTACAGCTTGCTTCGGGATGGGTCTTTACGATCTCGAACTCATCGGGTGTCAGTTTTCCGGGTCTGTTCAGAATTTCCCCTGGCACCCCTATTTTCCCTATATCGTGGAGTATTCCCCCAAGGCGCAGCGCCTCGATCTCGTCTTCCGAAAGATTCATCTTCCTGCCGAGGTTCACGGCCATATCCGATACCCTCACGCTGTGTCCCTGGGTGTATATATCCTTTGCCTCCACCGCGTTTGCCATGGATATGAGAACGCTTTCTATGCTGGTAAGTTTTTTGTTGAGGGCGCCCTCCCTCAGGAGGGACCGTATCCTGGCCATTAATTCCATCCTGTCGGGGGGGGTTACCATACAATCGCCCGCCCCCAATTCTATCGCACGGATCTTGTCCTTCCTGTCACTCGAGGTGGTGAGGATGATAACAGGGATAATACGGGTATCTTCATTTTCCTTGAGGCGGCGACATACCTCATAGCCGTCCAGTTTCGGCATCACGGCGTCCACAATGACCAGGTCAACCCCCATTCTTTCTACGAGGAAAAGGGCTTCGTTTCCGCTGTAGGCCTTGATGATCTCGAACCCGGGGTCAGAGGTTTCAAGAAGAGCCTTCGTATTTTTTATCTGTTCGGGATCACCGACCAGCAGTATCCGCGGTTTTTTGGCGATTGCCGGTTGCCCTTCACCCTTGAGGAAATATGTCTTGTTTCCTCCACCGGCCTTGGCTATGGCCAGGGCTTCCTGTGCCTTATCCATGAGTATGTTTCCATATGCGGTGTCCTGTGGGCACGTTGCCAGCCCAGCGCTCAGGGTCAATTCCCCTCGGGTGAATGCATCAATCTCGATCCGTATGCGTTCAACAGCTGTGTGTGAGGGCTCAGCGGGGTACCTTGTCAGGATAACGGCAAAAACGTTTCCGGAGTATCGCGCCGCGATATCGCATCGACGGATGGTCCTTTTTATGGTCCGTGCGATCTTCTTCAAGATATCATCTCCCTTCGACGTGCCGTTTCGCTTGTTGTAAAGGGAAAACGAATCTATATCGAGAAGGGCAAGGGTAAATGAGGTGCCATATCTGCGCGACCTCGCGGACTCCCAATCAAGGATGATTTGAAAGACATCGAAGTTCAACAACCCGGTCAGCCTGTCTGTGGATTGATCGATTGTTTTTGTGCCGGTATCCTTACTGCTATGTTCTTCCATAGGCCTCGATCCGCTACACATAGAAAATCTTTTCGCTCGATCCGGTCCCCGTGCTTTCCCCCGCACTGGAAAAAAACGCTGCGCGATACTAGCATCAAGAGGGGGGACTCGCAAGGGTTGTTCAACGCCGAGTTGTTAAAAAAAGAACTTTTATGGTAGGACACACAATGAAGACGCATTGGTTGGAAGGAAGGGGTGACGGGTGAGAACAAAGAATCTTACGCCGGCGATGAGACAGTATCTCGAGATAAAAGATGCCCATAGGGACTGTATCATCTTTTTCAGGATGGGTGATTTTTATGAGATGTTCTTTGAGGATGCACAGGTGGCCTCCAAGGTCCTGCAGATTACGCTGACATCCAGGAACAAAGGCAAAGAGGATGCAATTCCTCTGTGCGGTGTACCCCATCATGCGGCCTCTTCCTATATCTCGAAGCTCGTTGAACATGGTTACAAGGTTGCCATATGCGAGCAGATGGAGGATCCCAGTGAAACAAAAGGAATCGTAAAACGGGAGGTCGTGCGCATCGTCACCCCGGGGTTGGTCGTCGATTCCGACAACCTGAACGCCAAGGAGAATAATTTTCTGGCAGGTGTTTCGGTCCTCAATGGTGCCTTTGGCCTTGCCTGTGTGGACATTTCAACCGGTGAATTCCGTGTGACGGAGTCTGACGATGGGGAGGCCTTCCTTGACGAGATGACCGGATGTGGCTTCAAAGAGATCATCATGTGCCAGGACCTGCGAGGGGGTAACCTTGCGGCGGCCTTTACCGGGCGATCCCCCGACTGCACCATAAACTGGCTGCCCTCCGATTATCTCTCCGCGGATGGTGCATCGGAGCTTATAGGTGAGTTCTTTAAGAAAAACACGGGAGAGGCTGATTTTGACGGACATCCGGCGATGACCGGCGCCGTGGGGGCGGTCTTGCGGTATCTGAAGGAGACGCAGAGAGACAGACTCGATCACATCAATGACATCCAGTGGTACGATATAAAGAATTATCTGGTCCTGGACGACACCGCAAAGAGAAATCTCGAGCTGTTTGCCACCATCCAGGAGGGCAGAAAGAGAGGGTCCCTCTTTCATGTCCTTGACGAGACAACAACCGCCATGGGGGGGAGAAAACTCCGCCGGTGGCTTACGTATCCCCTCGTCGATCCCGACAGGATCAGGACACGGCTTGGCGCCGTATCGGAGATAAAGGACGAACACCTGCTCAGGGGGGAGCTGCGCACATCTCTTGCCGGTATCTATGATCTCGAACGGCTTGGCAGCCGGGTTTCCATGGGGATTGCAAATGGAAGAGATCTGATAGCCCTGGGACGGTCGCTGCGGTTGATACCGGCGATAAAGGTTGCCCTCTCTGGGCTGGAATCTCCCTTGATAGCAACGATCCGCAGTGAGCTCGATGCCCTGTCCGATGTGGCGGACCTGATAGAGGGAGCGATAGTCGAGGACCCCCCGACGACCATCCGCGACGGCTATGTAATCAGACGGGGGTATGACGGTGAGCTGGACAAACTCATATCGCTGTGCACGGATGGGAAGAAATGGATCGCCGCCATGGAGGAGAAGGAGAGGAAGAAGACGGGGATCGGCAGCCTCAAGATAGGGTTCAATCACGTATTCGGGTATTACATAGAGGTAACCATGGCGAACAGCCATATGGTCCCCGATGAGTACATCAGGAAACAGACACTGGTCAACGCGGAGCGGTATATCAATCAGGAACTGAAGGAATATGAAGCGCTCGTCCTGGGCGCGGAGGAGCGGAGGAAGAAGAGGGAATACGAACTGTTCGTAGAGATACGGGAAAGGATAGCCCGGGAGATACTGCGGATACAGGTGACGGCCTCGCGTCTTGCCGATCTTGACGCCGTCGCCTCTCTGGCAGAGGTTGCGGAGCGTTACAGCTACTGCTGCCCACGCGTGCATGGCGATGACCGGATAGAGATACGAGGCGGGAGACACCCCGTCGTGGAGAGGATGGACACGGATGGCGGCTTTGTACCCAACGACACGGTCATGGACCGCGCCGAAAACCGGTTTCTTGTTATCACCGGGCCCAATATGGCTGGGAAGTCAACCTACATACGCCAGACGGCGGTGATTGTTCTGATGGCGCAGATGGGGAGTTTCGTCCCTGCCACGGAGGCGACGATCGGTGTGGTTGACAGGATCTTTACCCGGGTCGGGGCGGGAGACAGTCTGTCGTCGGGGCAGAGCACCTTTATGGTCGAGATGACAGAGGTGGCGAGCATCCTGAAAAATGCCACGGGAAGGAGCCTGATACTCCTGGATGAGGTCGGAAGGGGGACGAGCACCTTTGACGGTCTCAGCATAGCCTGGGCGGTGGCGGAATATATACATGATGCGGGTAGACTCGGGGCGCGAACACTCTTCGCTACCCACTATCACGAGCTGACGGATCTGGCGAGGACCATGGATGGGGTAAAGAACCTGAGCGTTGCGGTAAAGGAGTGGGGGGACAGGGTTATCTTCCTGCGTACCATTGTTGAGGGGGGGACGAACAGGAGCTATGGTATTGAGGTGGCACGCCTTGCGGGCGTTCCCGAGGAGGTGGTGTCACGGGCCAGGGAGGTGCTGGGGAACCTGGAAAAAGGCGAACTGGATGAGATCGGCATGCCGAAGATCAGCAGGAGCAAGGTGTCGCGAAGGAGGGGCACCGTCGGTCAACTGGACCTCTTTACGGGGAAGGAACAGCGCCTAATCAATGAACTGAAGGAGGTTGATGTCTTACATATGACTCCCCTGGAGGCGCTTGGCCGGATAAGCGAGTGGCAGAAGATGATAAAAGATTGACAGGGCAACGCTGAATTTTTAATGTTTAATTTTGAATGTTTGGTTAAAAACATTATCACGAA
>CAZNBR010000157.1:0-5606 GCA_964571315.1 uncultured Syntrophaceae bacterium | reverse complement strand
ATTTGTCATTTCGACCGCAGGGAGAAATCTTGACAAGTCTGTATCATTAAGATTTCTCGTTGCTGACGCTCCTCGAAATGACAAAAATAAAGCTCTCCAGGTCTATTCTGGATTCCCCCTTTTACGGGAATGACAACTTTGACATATTTTGTTGCCGGAGTAATAATCAGGGGATTCACCGAAAAGCAGGGTTGGTATGGCCCTGCCTTTTTTGTCTGGCTCGTTCCGGGGATACCCTCGCATACGTAAAGGATCGCTATGATACAGGACAAGGACAGGACGCCCGTTGCGAAGAACATTGCCACCCGCTGCACGAGATGCAAGATGGAGCTCAACCACACCGTTATTGCCCACACCATGGAGGGGATCGTCGCACGGGTGCAGTGCCGCACCTGCGGAAGCGAGCACAAATATCACCCTGAAAAGAAGAATGCCGCACGGGTCACCGGCAGGGTCGGAGGAAGGACGGCGTCGACCAGAAGGGTAACGCCCGCGCCGGACTTTGCACAGCTGGCAGAGAAGTTGAAGGACAGGGAGCCGGTCCCCTACAGCATGTCGGGATCATTCAAGATCGATGATGTCATCGATCACGCGGCCTTCGGGATGGGGATCGTGCTGAAGGTCTCTCACCAGAGGATCGAGGTGTTGTTTTCCGGCGGTCTGCGGACCCTCGCGTTCGGCAGGGGATAATCCCCGGGCGGAGTAGGCCGCCGCCCATTTGTGTAAAGCAGCCGCGTGAAAAGATTCGCCCCCCTCCCGCCTCTTGCTATTTCCGCAAAAGTTTTGTATTTATCTATTCATGAAGCTCGAAACCACGGAGACCGCGAGGACGTACCGGGGGAAAGCGCTGATCGCCGATCCCATCTACCGGTATATCTTGTTCACCGTGCCCTCCCCCGACCTCCCCCCGGAAAAGACGGAGAAGGATCTGATCGACTCCCCCTGGCTGCAGCGGCTCAGGAGGATCTACCAGCTCCAGAGCGCCCGCTGGGTGTATCCCTCGGCGGAGCATACCCGGTTCCAGCATTCCCTGGGGACCATGCACATGGCCGGCGAGTTCGGCAGGCATCTCTATCCGGGGCTCAAAGAGACCTTTCCCGACGTGCCCTCCATCCATTTCATCGAGGAACTCCTGCGGGTGGGAGGGCTTCTCCACGACGTGGGGCACGGTCCGTACGGCCACTTTTTCGACGATCATTTCCTGAGCCGGTATGACCTGACCCATGAGATCATGGGGCAGAGGATTATAACGGAGCGGCTGGGGGGACTGATACGGGAGATCCGGCGGAGCCCTTCGGGCTTCTTCGGGGAGGGAGAACGCCTCGATCCCGAGCAGGTCGCCTTCCTTATAAAGAAGCCCGGAAGCGAACGGGAAGAGCAGCCCGGATGGCTCTACTTCCTCAGGCAGCTCTTTTCCGGCGTCTATACCGTCGACAACCTCGACTATGTCCAGAGGGACGCCTACATGACCGGCTTCTCCATGGATATCGTCGATATGGAGCGGCTCCGATTCTATACCTTCTTCACGAAGAAGGGTCTGACCCTCCACCAGGTGGGGATCTCGGCTCTCAGCAGGTTCCTGAACGCCCGGTTGAATCTCTATTCCAACGTGTACTTCCACCGGACGACACGGGCCCTCGACCTGCACCTCCAGGAGATATTCCAGGATACGATGGATATAATGCTCCCCTGCAACCCCGCCGAGAATCTGGACGCGTACCTGGGGTGCGACGACTGGACCCTCTTCAACGAGGTGAAGGGGTGGCCGGAGGCGGAAAATGAACGGAAAAAGGAACTGGGGAGGCAGTGGGACAGGCTCCACAGCAGGCAGGTCAAGTGGAAGATGTCCTATTCGGCGGAGTTCTTTATAGAAAAGGTGCAGAAGGGGATCCGGTTCGCCGGCGTGGAGGAGTATGAGCGGCAGATACGGGGCAGTCTCCCGGGTGACCTGAAGGATATGGCATTTCGCGTGGACCTCGCGACGCAGGACCCGAGGCCGATCAACCCCATGGCGGAGGGGGACAAAAAGATCAATATCTATAATCCCTCCACGGAATCCATATCGCTTGAGCCGATCAACGATATCTACCGCTTCATCCCGGCAAGGGTCATGCACTTCCGGGTCTTCTCCCTCGACCACTGCCACGACGAGGCGCTGACCATCGCCGCCGAGAAGGCCCTCGGCTCGGTCGGTGAGACCGTCACCACGAATATCTGAACGGGGAATGCTTGCCCCCCATTTTCCATAGATAGAACGGGAGGTTTGGATAACTGTCATTGTTTGTTGTTTCGACCCCCTCTTGTTGTCATTTCCCTTATTCTGTCATTTTGACCGCAGGGAGAAATCTAAGATTTCTCAGTCGTAAAAACTCCTTCGAAATGACAAATTTGATGCATTCGTAAAAAGTCAGATTTCCCCTCCCCTGGTGGGAGGGGCTTAAGGGGAGGGGGCAAATACTCTCCAAAATACAACTACTTTTCACCCCCAAACCCTCACCCTCCCCCATCAAGGGGGAGGAGATTTTGGACTTTTTACGGGGTTATCAAAATTAAAGCTCTCATAAAGCCGGCACTATATCGGAGGCTAGCATGTGCGATACGATTGTTGCGACATCCCGGGCCACCGCCGACGGAGCGGTCCTGTTCGGAAAGAACTCCGACCGTGAACCGAACGAGGCACACCAGGTCATCTCCCTCCCCGCCGAAGACCATCCCCCGGGGAGCCGCGCCCACTGCACCTACATCGAAATTCCGCAGACGGAGCACACCAATGCCGTTCTCCTCGCCAAACCGTTCTGGATCTGGGGGGCGGAGATGGGCGTCAACGAGCACGGCCTCGCGATAGGAAACGAGGCGGTCTTTACGAAGGAGCCCTATGAAAAGGGGAAATCGCTTACCGGGATGGATCTCCTCCGCCTCGCCCTGGAACGCGCCTCCACCGCGTCGGGCGCGATCCATGTCATCGCCGGACTGCTCTCCAAATATGGACAGGGGGGAAACTGCGGTTTTGCGCACAGGCTTTTCTACCACAACAGCTTCCTGATGGCAGACCCGCAGGAGGCGTGGGTTCTGGAGACGGCGGGGCGTCACTGGGTCGCAAAAAAGGTGAGCGGGGTATACGCGATCTCGAACGGTCTGACCATCGGGAGCGACTGGGATATCGCCTCGCCGGAGCTTGTCGACCACGCGGTCGCGAAGGGATGGTGTAAGGGGCCCGCCGATTTTCACTTTGCCCGCTGCTACTCGGACTTCCTCTATACCCGGTTCAGCTACTGCGGGGAGCGCCTCGCGGGGACCACGGGGCTGCTTGGCGCCCGGATGGGCACCCTGACGGTCTCCGATTTCATGTCCATCCTGAGGGATCACGGCTGCCGGGACGGCCGGGCGCGGCTTCCCGAAAGGGGAATCACCGGCTCCGCCATATGCATGCACGCGGGGTTCGGACCCGTCAGGGGGAGCCAGACAACGGGGTCCATGGTTTCGCACCTGCGCCCGGATCGGCCCACACACTTAGTCACGGGAACGGCGGCCCCCTGCACGAGTATCTTCAAACCGGCATGGCTCGATGCCGGTCTCCCCGATATGGGCCCCGCGCCAACGGGGACGTATGACGCCGCGACCCTCTACTGGAGACACGAACGGCTTCACAGAGGCGTCCTGAGTGATTTTTCGGCACGGATCGAAACCTACCGCGAGGAGCGGGATGCCCTCGAAGGGCGATTCATCTCCGAGGCCCTGGAATCCGCCGACCGGACGGATTCCGAACGCCGTGCCCTCTCCGCCCGGTGCTTCACCGATGCGGACGGGGCGGAGGAGAAGTGGCTGGAGAGAATCATCGGGATTCGGAGCAGACGAAAGCTCCCCCTTCTCTACAGAATCGCGTGGAAGGGTTTCAACAGGGCCGCGCAGATGCCCGATTCTCCCTGATCAGGCAATGAAGAGGTTCTTTGTGGAGAAATTCGGGTCACTCGTCAGATTGACCCCCAGACGCCTCAGTCCCACCTCGTCCCCCGGCGTGGGGATATGCGTCATGTGTACCTCGCACCCGGCGAGTTCCCTGAGCTTCTCTATGGCGAGCTGGGCCGCGGGGTTTGTCGTCGCGCTGATCCCCATCGCGATGAGAGACTCATTCAGATCAAGGCTCACCGAAGTTTCACCGAGGATTTCCGTCTTCAGGTCCCGTATCGAATCGGTTATGTTCGGGGGCAGCAGCTTTATCTTCTTCGGGATCCCGGCCAGATGCTTGATCGCGTGTATGACGAGGCTGGATGCCGCGTGCATGAGGGGTGAGTTGCTCCCGGTAATGATGGTGCCGTCCTTCAGTTCCATGGCGGCCCCGCAGTAGATTCCCTTATTCCCCTTGTTCTCTTCCTGTGCCCGGTCGGCCGCAGCACGAGCGGGAGGCACGACATTTCTGCTCTCCGGTTCGAGACCGAAGTCCTTGATAAAAAGTTCCACCCGCTGGACGGTCTCTCCGTCGGCGAGACCTACGGCGTATTCGCACCGGTACCTGAAGTAGCGCCTGATGACCTCCTGTTTTGCGGCCTCCCGCGCGGCATCGTCGTCCACGATGGCAAACCCGCAGCAATTGACCCCCATGTCGGTGGGAGACTTGTAGAACGATTCTCCCCCCGTGATCTTTTCGAGGATCCTCCTGAGGACGGGGAAGGCCTCCACGTCGCGGTTATAGTTTACCGACTTGAGATCATAGGCCTCGAGGTGGAAGGGGTCGATGAGATTAAAATCGCCGAGATCCGCCGTCGCCGCTTCATAGGCGATATTGAGGGGGTGTTGCAGGGGTATATTCCAGATCGGGAAGGTCTCGAATTTCGCGTACCCCGCCTTTATACCCCTCCGGTAGTCATGGTACAGCTGGGAAAGACAGGTCGCCAGTTTGCCGCTTCCCGGGCCCGGGCCGGTCACGATGACAAGGGGCTTTTCCGTTTCAACATATGAATTCGCGCCGTACCCCTCATCACTCACGATGGTGTCCACCTCCGTGGGGTAGCCCTTCGTGTAGCTGTGCGTGTATACCTTTACCCCTCTCCGTTCCAGCTTATTCTTGAAGAGGATGGCCGACGGCTGGTTTTCGAAACGGGTTATGACGACACCCAGGACATCGAGCCCCCACTCTTTAAGATTGTCTATCAGCTTCATGGCGTCCGAATCGTAGGTGATCCCGAAGTCCGCCCGCATTTTCTTCCGCTCGATATCGCCGGCATAGATGCACAGGAGGATGGCTGCCTTGTTCCCCAGTTCACGCAAGAGCCTCACCTTCACATTCGGATCGTACCCGGGGAGGACCCGCGCCGCATGGTAGTCGTGAAAGAGCTTCCCTCCGAATTCCAGATACAGTCTGCCGTCAAACCTCTCAACCCTCTCCAGGATGGCCGCCGTCTGCTGTTTGAGGTATTTCTCGTTGTCAAAGGCGATTGTGCCCGTCATGGTTCCTCCCGCTTTTTCGGTCTAGTCATATGGACGATAAAGACTTGTTAATAGGTTTGAATAACTATCATTATTTGTCATTTCAACCGTCTCTTGTTGTCATTTCCCGCAGGGAGAAATCCTTGTTTCGATCGAAGAGAGAAATCTTGTTTTTGGCAGGC
>CAZNBR010000156.1:0-5651 GCA_964571315.1 uncultured Syntrophaceae bacterium | reverse complement strand
TTCTCGTTTCACTCGAAATGACAAGCTAAGGAGACTTTTTACGACTCTATCAATATTTCTCATCCCGATAAATCGGGATTCAGAATGACAGGGTAAAATTCGAAATGACAGGGTAGTGTTCAAAATGACAGAATGATGAGCGAAATTATAGAGTAATGGTCGAAATGGCATTTCTTGATTGACACGGCACTAACTCTTTCAGTTTTCAGCTTATTTGCTCTGCGCTCGTGCCCGCGCCGGATTTGGAGTAAAAATGTTTGAACAAGAACCGGAACAATCCGTACACCTTACCGAATACTATTACATACTGGCCAAGCACAAACTGACCATTATCGCCTCTCTGGTCCTGCTGGTGACCCTTACCATGCTCTTCACCTTTCAGATGAAGCCGGTCTATCAGGCCACGGCGACCATGGTGATCGAGCCGGAGCAGAACAAATCGCCCCTGACCGGCGAAAGGATGGATTTTGAGAGTTATGTTTCCCAATCCCTGACCTTCAACACGCATTTCAAACTTATCACCTCCCATCCCGTCCTTTATAGGGTAATCGGAACCCTCAAACTGGATCAGCCTGACAGGGAGGAGGATATCGAGGTCAGCCCCTGGCGCGAGCTCCTGGCACAATTCAAAAAGAATATCGATCTGCTGTTCGAAAGGGAGAAAAAACCCCTCACCCCCGAGGAAAGGCTGGCGGGGATAGAGGAAACGCTGAAAGGCAAGATAGAGATCGAGCAGGTGAGGGATACCCGTCTTCTGAAGGTGAGCGTTGAAGACCACGATCCCGTGCGTGCCAGGGATATCGCGAATACCCTTGCCGATTCTTATATCACGTTCAATATCGATAACCGTCTCAAGTCTTCCCGCAGCACGCTCAGCTGGATGACGGATCAGCTGTACGAGATGAAAAAAAAGCTGGAAGACGCCGAAGAGGAGTTTCTGGCCTACAAACAAACGGCAAAGCTGTTCTCCGTCGAGGGGAAGCAAAAGGTCATCGCGCAGAAGATACAGGAATTTAACGACGCCTACCTCCAGGCGAGGAATAAACGTCTTGAACTGGACGCGAAACTGGCCGAACTGGGCAGGCTTTCCGACACGAGGGGTGACATCCTTCGTGTCCGCTCCCTGGTCGACAACGCCCTCATCGACAATCTGTACAACCAGCTTTTTGAGGCAGAAGTAGAACTCTCGAGCCGCGGCAAGGTTTACAAATCCAAACATCCCAAGATAATCGAGGTCAGCTCCTGGATAGAAAAGACCAGAAAAAGGCTGGGCGAGGAATTACAAAAGGAGAGAGAAAACCTCAATGCCGAACGCACCGTACTGCTCTCCAGAGAAAAGGTCTTGGAAAAGACCATATCCGATTTTGAAAATGAGGGCCTCGAAACAAACAGAAAGGAACTCAAGTACGCCATCCTTGAGCGAAATGTGGAAACAAACAGGAGGCTCTACGACACACTGCTTTCCAAGGTAAAGGAATCGAACATAGTCGAGAGCGGCAGCGTATCCAATATCAGGGTGGCGGAACGGGCTGTAATGCCGAGGTCGCCTGTCAAACCGAAGAAGAAACTCAATCTTATGCTGAGCATCATCTTCGGGCTGATGACCGGTGTCGGCATCGCCTTTTTGTGGGAATACGTGGACCGGTCGATGCGGACGGAGGAAGATATACGGAGGTACCTCGATCTGCCGGTGCTCTCTGTAGTCCCTGTGGCGGACGAAGTCAAAAAGAAGTAACAAGGGGTCAAGGGGCCAAGGGGCCAAGGATTCAAGGGGAATGCTTAAGAATTATAAAGAGTTAAAAGTTTGGCAAAAGTCCTATCAGTTTTGTTTGGAAATTTACAGGATAACAAAAAGATTCCCTAAGGAAGAAAGCTACGGCCTCACATCGCAAATAAGGAGGGCAGCAGTTTCTGTTCCCTGTAACATAGCTGAAGGATATGGAAGAAAAACAACCAAGGAATATATTCGGTTTTTATACATAGCTTATGGTTCAAATTGTGAGTTAGAGACTCAGATATTACTATCTGGGGACCTGGGTTATATTGAGACTGTTAAATTAGAGATACTCCGGGAGGGGGTAGGAGAGGTTGAGAGGATGCTCAAAGCGCTTATTAACTCGTTAGAAAAAAAGAACTCGGCCCCTTGACCCCTACGAATCCTCGAACCCTCGAACCCTTTGCATCAATCTTAAACTTGGGAGTTCAAAGCTGGAAACAATGAAGTCAATAAGAAAAACCCCACGCTACAAAACAGGCGATTTGTTGCGGCTCTTCCTGGGCAGCTATCCGACAAAATCCCGGTATGCCGAGGCGTTCCGTACCTTACGGACCAATGTCCACTTTTCCTTCATGGAAAAAGACTTCCAGACCCTGCTGATAACCAGCGCCGGTGAAGGTGAGGGAAAGACCAGCACCGTCGTCAATCTTGCCTATACCATGGCCCAGGCCGGACAATCCGTCCTTCTGATCGACGCCGACATGAGAAAATCACTCCTCAGCCAGGCACTTATATCAAACGACACGGCGGGTCTTACCGGCCTGCTTTCCGGTGTTTTCGGCGCGGATGTCCGTGAGGGCACGCTTGATCAGTACGGGATACACGACCTTTTCAGCCTGCTGTCTCTCAAGAAGAAGACCGGTCTTTTATCCCTTTCCGGGGAAGGGGATAAAATAGAGCTATTCTTTTTACAGGGCGAAATGACGGATCTTAACTGGCAGACACGTCCGGATGAGAAAAAACTGGCGAACATCCTGACCACAAGCAATATGGTTACCGACCAGAATATGAGACTGGCCATAAGCCGTCAGAAGGATACCGGTCAGAAACTAGGTTTTGTACTCATCAGCATGGGGCTCCTGAGCAGGGATGACCTGGCGGGACCGCTTACCATCCATATGATGGAGGGACTCCGTGCAGCGCTGCGGTTAAAGAAGGGAGACTTCTCATTCAAAGAACTTCCCGAATCCGACTTCGAACATGCCTCCTTCAACCCCGTAGATTTCCATCAGGTCTACCGGCAGGTGGTAATCGGGGAAGAGGAGCTCCCTTATCTGCAGGAAAGGATAAACGCGGCCATCCTGGAGACCGGTGTGGAAAATCTCTTCCTGCTGCCGGCGGGGAATCTTCCCCCCAACCCATCCGAGCTTCTGGGCTCGAAGCGCATGTCTTTTCTGATGTCCAATTTAAAGAAGAGATTCGATACCCTGATTATCGATTCACCCCCCATCCTGCCGGCAAGTGACGCCCTTCTTCTGGTGCCTCAGACAGACGGCGTTATCCTGGTGGTAAAGTCGGGCATGATGAACCGGGAAATGGTGAAAAAGGCTGTCGAGCAGCTCCGGCTGTCACAGGCCAACCTGCTCGGTGTCGTTTTAAACGCGGTGGATACGAAGAGGGAAAGCTACTATAAGCATTACCACAAATACTACTCGAAATATTATGGACACAATGCGTAGCGCGCTGAGCTTGAAGCTTACAAATTTCAGGTCGCCGCCGCGCTATGTCCTGTGCGCCCTGATTCTGCTTCTGTCCCTGCTCGCCCTGTACATCCTCACATTCCGGCTCATCGCGGAGACGCATATACATCGGGCAGGAAATCTATTCAGGGAAGGGTATTACGGTCTGGCCCTCAGCCACCTCAAAAAGGCGGATCGCTGCCGGCCCCGCGATTACAGGATACAGAAGGAATTGGGAAATACATACTATAAACTGGCAAGCCTGCAGCCGGGAATGAAAAAGGCTTTTTCCCTGATGCATACGGCCCAGGAACACTATCTCGAGACATTCCGGCTCAACCCGCTCGACGCGGAGGCCGCCTATGCCCTGGCCAGGGGTGAGGAAGGGCTGGAACAACTGGAAAGCCGCCTCCGGCCCGAAAAGAAAACCATCGAACACGATCCCATCCCTTACTTCAGAAAGGCCATCCGCCTGAGACCAAACGGAATCATGTACCACTATGCCCTGGCACGGTACCTGTCCCGCCAGGGGGAAAAAGAAAAACTCGCGTCGGTTGTCAGCACACTTGCCCGCATATATCCCCCCTCCTACGGGTACCTGAAGAGGGAGGCATTCTGGTCACCCGAGGTCATGGAGGCATGCAAAATAGGTCTTCAGGAGGCCATAGACAAAAAAATCTCTCTCAGGGGAGCCCATAGGATTATGTCGTATATCCTGGCAGGGCAGGGTGACGTGCGAGGGGCCATCGCCCATTATGCGGAGGCCATGCGCTACAATACGACCAACAACGTCGCCGGGGACTACATACAGCTCGGCCGGCTCTATCTGAAGAACGGACAGCTCGAGGAGGCTGAAAACAGTTTCCTGAAAGGCCTGGATATAAGCGGGACGAAGGAAACGGATCTGGAAAGACTCTACGTGATCTACAAAAGGGAAGGCTATCCGGACGAACTTTACCAGCTTTACCAGAAGGCAGATAGCCGTCATATCGGCTCTTCCAAAATGGCCATATTTCTCGCCCGATCGCTGATCGATTTGGAACAGTACAACCAGGCGCGGCGGGTACTGAATGACAATAATCTAAGAGAACCCACGGGGGAGTCCTATTACTGGCTGTCCCGCGTCGCGCAAGCAGAGAAGGACTGGAACGGCGTAGAACTGGCCATACAGAAGGCAACCGTACTTGATCCGTCCAACAGCCGGTATCACCTGATCTTTTCTCAGGTACTCAAGAGACGGGAAAAACTGGAAGGGGCGGAAAAGGAAGCGGGCCTTGCAATCAGGCATCAGGCCAAACCGGATCCAGGGCTCTATAACCACCGGGCATGGGTACGATGGTCCATGAAAGACTACCCCGGCGCCTTCATGGACTGGAAATCGGCTATAGCCCTGAAACCGGATGGAGCCTCTTTTTACGCGCAGGCCGCCGAGGCCTGCATAAAAATGGGAGACTGGTCCCGGGCGGTGGACTATTATCAAAAGGCCCTCAAACTCGACTCGGGAAACGAGCGATACCAAAAGAGATATAAGGACCTGAAAGCTCAACGCTGAAAGCGTTGGTTTTTGTCGTTTGGAAGAGTGTTGTTTATTTGTCATTTCGAGGAGTGTAGTTTATTTGTCATTTCGAGGAGTGTAGTTTATTTGTCATTTCGAAGGAGTGTTAACGACTGAGAAATCTTATTTTCAGGCATTATATTCAAGAATTTCTCACATTTGGTCGAAATGGTAGAATGACTGTCGAAGTGACAAATAATAGTTATTCAAACCTTGCCTCTTGTAACTCAAGGGGCGGAGCTGTATGCGCCCTGCTCTGTTAAGCGTTACCTCCTGTTATTTCGAGGAGTGTTGTTTATGAAAATACCGCAGAATACCCCGCCATTATGGCGGGGATGAATGCGGGGCAGGGGTAAGGGGGATGCAATCCCCCTCCTTGCTTTTCAAGATGCCCCGCCTTTAGGCGGGGTAATTCACTTGTCATTTCGACCGTCCCTTCTGTCATTTCGACCGCAGGGAGAAATCTAAGATTTCTCAGTCGTCAAGACTCCTTCAGACAGAGTAAAAGTCGGCACGACAGAGTGAGATGTTTGAAAAATGCCAGCACGAAATAGTTACTGCACATTGGGGGTTTTAAACAGTTTTTAAAACTGAAGATTGAAATCTGGCATAATGCATGAAAAGGGGAAGTGGAGAGGTT
>CAZNBR010000155.1:0-5690 GCA_964571315.1 uncultured Syntrophaceae bacterium | reverse complement strand
CCTTGTTCAAACGTCGTGCCGCCTCCAGCGCCGCCTCCGAGGGATCGGAGCTGTCCACCCCCTTCGTCCGCGCATCCTGTGTCACGAGCGCCATGATCTCCGAGGCGTTCCCGCGGATGATTGACGGGGGGACATACTCGATGAGGTCATGGCAGGTCTTCGTTCGGTAGGAGGTGGCACCAGCCCCCACGGGGTCGAGAACCAACGGAATCCTTAACTCGCCGGCCCGTCCGGCGGCGAGAAACATCGCCGCCACCCACGACGTGCTCAGGGTCCCGATATTGATCACCAGGGCACGGGCGATCCCCGTCATCTCCTCCACCTCCTGCTCGGCGTGCGCCATGACCGGGGACGCCCCCAGCGCAAGGAGGGCGTTGGCGGTGGTGTTCATCACCACGTAGTTGGTTATGTTGTGGACCAGGGGGGCCGTCTCCCTGATCTTCGCGACATCCGCGTAGATGCTTCCTGCTGTAATCTTCATATGACTCCTCCCAACCCGGGCAAACCGGAACCGAATAAGATATATTTTTATCACGAAAGCACGAAGTTACGAAAACACGAAAAATAAAGATTTGATTTCGTGCTTTCTTTCTTTTCGTGGTTTCGTGATTGTTTTTAATTCTTTTGCCATTTTTGCCTGTCTGCGTGAAACGCACAGGAAGGCAATAACTTTACAACTAAGGGACTATTCTCCCAAGTATAGCCGTCACATCCACACTTTTTTCAATAAGGCTGTACCGGAGGGCGAAGTCCGAAAATTTCTGCCATTTTTCTCTGTCGCACGTCTGGCTGCGGGCGTACAGGGGACGCGTTATCTCGAAGGCCTTCGATTCCATCTCATGCGAGGCCTCCGGCACGGCGGCAAAATAGGCCGCAAGGGCCTTGCCGGTATCCTTTCTCGTCCGCGAAATGGCACGGTCTATCGCGCGGGAAAATCCCCTGAGGGCATCCGCTCTCTCCTTAGCCGTCCGCTCTCCGCTTATGAAGACCAGCTCGTCGTAGTCCGGGATGCCCCACTCGCTGAGCTCAAAATAGCCCACCGGGTACCCCTTCTCCTCAAGCTCCACGGTCTCGTAGTTCTTGTAGGGGCCCATGATCGCGTCCACCTTCTCGGCTACCAGGGACTGTACGATGGCGAAGCCCACATTGATCGGCTCGTAGTCTTTGATCCCGTTGATCCTGGCGAACGCCTCCATCAGGACATCCATCATGCCGGGGACGGTATATCCGATCTTTTTCCCCTCCAGGTCGGCCGGCTTTTCGATCCCCTTCCCCTTCAAAAAAAGGAGGACGCTGAGGGGATGCTCTACCAGCCTTCCGACGACCCGGATCCGCAGTCCGGCTGACGCGCCGATAATCACCTGGGGTTCGTAGGAGACGGCGATGTCGACATTCCCCGAAGCGGCAAGCTTCAGGGCGTCCGTCGTGGACGAGGGGGTCAGTATCGTGACCTCGAGCCCCTCGTTGGCGAACAGGCCCTCCTGCTGCGCCACGTAGAGGGGGAGATGGTCTATATTGGGAAACCAGTCGAGCATGACGGTCAGTTTCTGCGCGGCGCAGAGGGGATGGGCGGCCAGCAGAAACAGCGACGCCAGAACGATTGAAACGAATACTTTGAAACTGTTTTTCATAAGAATATTTTTCCTTTCCTGGTGCACCCGTAAAAAATCAAGATTGATGGTTTCATAAAAAGTCTCCATAATTTGTCATTTCGAGTAAAACGAGAAATCTATTAGTCTGCACCACCTTAAAACCATGAGATTTTCGTCTGCGGCCGAAATGACACATTCGCTGAATTTGACTTTTTACAAAGCCGTTTTTTCTCTATTTCCAGTCAATGACCTTTTTCTCCAGAAGGCCGACAAATGCCCACAGGGCAAGTCCCATAGCGGACAGCCACACAATCGCCGCGAAGACCAGAGATACCTGGAGCCTCGCGTTGGCCTGTATCATCAAATAGCCCAGACCCTTCTGGGCGCCCACCCACTCCCCGATGACCGCACCGATCGTGGCGACGGTAACCCCTACCTTCAACCCGGAAAAAAAATAGGGGAGGGCCCAGGGCCAGTAAAGGAGGCGCAGCTTCTTCCAGAATCCCGCCCCCATCAGATCGAAGAAGACGGCATACTCGCGGTCGCAGTTCTTGTATCCCTCGAGGAGACTGACCGTTATGGGGAAGAAGATAATGATCGCCGCCATCAGGACCTTGCTGGCGAGGCCGTACCCCAGCCATATCACCAGGAGGGGAGCCAAGGCGAACACCGGCACCGCCTGGGAGGCGACGAGAAAGGGGGACAGGGCCCGCTCGATCGAGGGGACGGCGAACATAACCGTCGCGAGGGGTACTGCAACGAGCAGGGACAGGAAGATCCCCGCGAGTATCTCCAGAGCGGTCACCCCCGCGTGGGGCAGGATGAGGGGTGCCTTCAGTATCGTCATCTTTGCCACCTCGGTGGGGGGAGGAAGAATGAAGTCGGGTATCTCAAGCCACCGGCAGGTAAGCTCCCATATCACGATCACGGCGGCGGCAAGCGCCAGCGATATCCAGTTAGACTGTTTCACGTAACTCCCCCTCCAGTTCCTTGAGGACATGTTCTTTAATCTTCAGCAGCTCGGGGTTGGTGCTCCTCCCTGACTTCGGCATATCCAGGACAAACCGTTCCCTCACCCGCATCGGCATGGGCGTCAGGACCAGCAGTTCATCGGACAGGAGAAGGCCCTCCTCGATATCGTGCGTGATCATCAGGATAGTCTTGTTAAATTCGCTCTGGAGGAGCATGAGCACACCCTGAAGACCTCTGCGGGTGATGGCGTCGAGGGAGGAGAGTGGCTCGTCCAGGAGGACCAGCTCGTGCTCGAACATCAGGGTCCGCACCAGGGCGCAGCGCTGGCGCATGCCGCCAGACACCTTCCGGGGCGGGTACCCCTCAAAATCGTCGAGCCCCAGGCGCCTGAACAGGGAGAGGGCCTTCCGGCGCGAGATGTCCGCATCGGCGCCGGCGATCGTCGCCGGGAGCATCGCGTTGTCAATCATGGAGAGCCACGGGAGCAGCAGGTCCTTCTGCTGCATGTACGCCGCCTTCCCCATCAGGTCGGGGATCTCTTCCCCCAGCCAGGATATCCTGCCGGTGTCCCTGGGAAAGACGCCCGTCAGTACATCGAAGAGCGTGCTCTTGCCGCAGCCGGACGGCCCGATAAGGGTGGTGAAGTTGCCCCTGCGAAGGGTCAGATCGAACCCCTCCATCACGGAAAGATCCTCGAATCTCTTTGTCAAGCCCGAAACTGAAAGCATGATAGTCTCTATCCCGTAAGGCCGCCGATTACCCGGACATGTCCTCTTTTTTCCCCAGCTTTATCGCGCAGAACTCTCCGCACATGGTGCATCCCTCTTCTTTGGCGCTTTCACTCTTCTCGAGGAATGCCCTGGCCTTCTCAGGGTCAATAGAAATAGCTACCTGTCCATCCCAGTCGAAATTTTTCCTGTACTGCGCCATAAGGAGGTCCTTTTCGCGGGCGCCGGGAACACCTTTGGCGATATCGGCAATATGAGCGGCGATTTTGGAGGCTATGGTCCCCTCCTTTACATCTTCCAGCGTGGGAAGTCTCAAGTGCTCCGCGGGTGTAACATAGCACAGGAAATCCGCTCCGGCTGATCCGGCAATGGCCCCGCCGATAGCCGCGGTTATGTGATCATAACCGGGGGCAATGTCCGTCGGAAGAGGACCCAAGACGTAAAAGGGCGCCCCATGGCACAGGCTCTTTTCCAGCGTGATATTTGCTTCGATATCCTTGATGGGAACGTGCCCCGGACCTTCTATCATGACCTGAACACCGTAATCCCTGGCCCTCTTGGTCAGTTCTCCCAAGAGGATAAGTTCCTGGACCTGCCCCCTGTCTGTGGCATCGGCAATGCACCCCGGTCTCAGACCATCACCAAGACTCAGTACCATATCGTACCGAGCGGCAATTTCACACAGCCTGTCGAAACGCTCATAGAGGGGGTTCTCTTTCTCATTGTAGCGCATCCATCTTTCAAGGATTGACCCGCCCCTGCTGACAATACCCAAGACACGCCCTTCCTCATGTATACAACCGACACTCCTTTGCGTTACGCCGCAATGGACGGTAATAAAATCAACACCGTCTTTTCCGTTTTCTTCTATGGCATCGAACAGATCGTCTTCGGTCATCTCCACTATGGCTTTCCGGCTGCTTAGCATCTTCGTGGCAACCTGATATATCGGCACGGTGCCGACGATGAGAGATGTCTTCTTTATAATTTTTCTTCGGATCATCCCCACATCGCCACCGGTGGACAGGTCCATGATCGCATCGGAGCCGGCGGCCTCCGCTACCCTGACCTTCTCCAGTTCCAGGTCCAGGTCCATATGGTCCCCGGAGGTTCCGATGTTGACATTGATCTTTGTCTTGAGCCCCGTCCCTATGGCAACAGGCAGGATAGAGTCATGCCTGTTGTTGCGAACCACTACGATGGTCCCATCTTCAACCCCTTTCCGGATAAACTCCGGCGTCACGCCCTCCTGCCGGGCGCAAGTCTCCATCTCTTTCGATATATCACCCTTACGGGCAATCTCCAGTTGTGTCATTTTAACAGCTCCTCTCTCAAACGGCCTTTACCCGGCGGCGACAATAAGCTCCGCCACCTTCTTTCCGGAAAACGGCCTTTAACTCTCTGATGCACCTGTGTGCCGTTCGAAAATCCAGGCCATGTGATTGGTCGGCCCGTGACCGCTGCCGATGGAAAAGGATGCGCGTATCGCCGCGGTTATGTACTCCTTCGCCCGCCCGACCGCCTCGTACACATCCATCCCCTGGGCGAGCCCCGTGGCGATGGCGGCGGAGATCGTGCATCCGGTGCCGTGGGTATTCTTCGTGTCGATCCTCTCGGAGACAAACTGATGAAAATCCGTACCGTCATAGAGGACATCCAGGGCATCCCCCGACATATGCCCCCCCTTCAGGAAGACGTTCTTCGCCCCCATCCGGTGTATGGCCTCGGCCGCCTTCTGCATGTCACCGACGGTTATGATCCTCATCCCGGTCAGCTCTTCGGCCTCGGGGATATTCGGGGTGATCACAAAGGCAAGCGGCAAAAGTCCATCGATCAGTGTCCGCTTCGCCTCCTGCCGTATCAGCATCGCGCCCCCCTTGGCCACCATCACGGGGTCGACGACGAGCATTTCTATCCCGTACTGTTCTATCTTTTCCGCGACGACCAGCATGATTTCTGAGCTGGAGAGCATCCCCGTCTTCGCGGCATCGACACCGATGTCAGTGGCAACCGCGTCAAACTGTTTCTCAATAAAATCGGTGGGGACCTCGTGAATCCCGTGCACCCCCAGCGTATTCTGAGCGGTCAGGGCCGTGATCACGCTCATGCCGAACCCGCCGAGCGCCGTAATGGTCTTGAGGTCCGCCTGTATCCCGGCTCCTCCGCCGGAATCCGACCCCGCTATCGTCAACACCCTTGCTACCGTCATCTCTTTTTCTCCTTACAATCCACACCCCTTCCTGCCGGGAAGGCCTGGTGTCGTGTCAATAATACTCTGTCATTTCGAAGGAGTCTTGACGACTGAGAAATCTAAGATTTCTCCCTGCGGTCGAAATGACAGGATAATACTCAACTTTCGGGTTTAACAAATACGAGGCGTAATATGGTTTAACATATT
>CAZNBR010000154.1:0-5710 GCA_964571315.1 uncultured Syntrophaceae bacterium | reverse complement strand
TTATTACCCATAGGAAAAGCAGGAATGGATGACAGGAAGGTAAGAAATATAGGGATCAGTGCGCATATCGACTCGGGGAAAACGACACTGACGGAAAGAATCCTCTTTTACACAAAGCGTATCCACGCGATTCACGACGTCAAAGGGAAGGACGGCGTCGGGGCAACCATGGATTCCATGGAGCTCGAGAAGGAACGCGGTATTACCATAGCCTCGGCGGCAACATTCTGCAAGTGGAGGGGACATGAGATCAACATCATCGACACCCCCGGGCATGTTGACTTTACCGTGGAGGTTGAACGTTCTCTCAGGGTGCTCGATGGGGCCGTCCTCGTCCTGTGCGCGGTGGGTGGCGTGCAGTCACAGTCAATTACCGTCGATCAGCAGATGAAGCGCTACCGGGTCCCCTGCATCGCCTTTGTGAACAAGTGTGACCGGAGCGGTGCGGATCCTTCACGTGTCATCGGCCAACTCAGATCGAAACTGGGGCATAACGCCGTTGCCATGCAGATGCCCATCGGACTCGAAAACAATTTTCAGGGGATCATAGACCTGGTCTCAATGAAGGCGGTCTATTTCGACGGCGAGAATGGCGATGTCGTTCGTGATGAGGAAATTCCGGGCGCCTTGTTGCCCGAAGCCGTCGCGAAGAGGGAAGCGCTGATCGACGCCGCCTCGATGTTTTCAGACGAACTCACCGAAGCCGTTCTCGAAGAGCGCGATATTCCCGAGGACCTTCTGGTAAATGCCCTGCGCAGGGGAACACTCACACGGGAGATAACGCTGGTTTTCATGGGATCGGCTTACAAAAATAAGGGTGTTCAACCCCTGCTCGACGCCGTGACACAACTGCTCCCCTGCCCCGCTGATATGAAAAACGAGGCCCTTGACCTGGCACACGACGAGCAGTCTGTCATCCTCTCATCCAATCCTGCAGACCCCACGGTTGCGCTTGCATTCAAACTGGAAGACGGAGCCTACGGTCAGCTTACCTACATCCGGGTATACCAGGGCTCGATTGGAAAGGGGGATACTATCGTTAACGCCCGCACGGAAAAGAAGGTCAAGGTCGGACGTGTTGTCCGCATGCATGCCGACCAGATGGAGGACCTCGATGTCATCCCGGCGGGATACATCGGGGCGCTTTTCGGTATTGACTGCGCATCGGGCGATACCTTTGCCTCACCGGGAATCACCCTGGCCATGAGTTCGATGTTCGTCGCCAAGCCGGTGATTTCGCTGTCCATCACCCCGAAGGACAACAAGGCACAGATAAACATGTCCAAGGCGCTGAACCGCTTCACCAAAGAAGATCCAACCTTCAAGACCCATGTCGATGACGAAACAAAGGAAACGATTATTGAAGGCATGGGCGAGCTGCACCTGGAGATCTACGTCGAGCGGATGCGGCGTGAGTACGGGGCCGAAGTCGAGACAGGGAACCCCCGCGTCGCCTATCGCGAAACCATTACCCGGAAAGCTGAATTCAACTACACGCACAAGAAGCAGACCGGAGGATCGGGGCAGTACGCCCGGGTCGCGGGATATATCGAGCCGACCACGGAAGGGGACTTCGAATTCGTTAACAAGGTTACGGGAGGGTCTATTCCCACACAGTTTATTGCTGCGTGCGAGAAGGGATTCCGTGCGTGTATGATAAAGGGCCCCAAGCTGGAGTTCCCGGTAACCGGCGTGCGGGTAGTTATTAATGATGGAGCGTCGCACAGCGTGGACTCCTCGGAGATGGCCTTTCAGTCGGGAGCACGCGGCGGGTTTCTGGAGGCCTACGCCAAGGCGGGGGTCGTCATCCATGAGCCGGTGATGAAAGTCGTCGTAGAGACACCGACCGAATTTCAAGGCCCCTGTATGGGCCTTTTAAACCAGCGTCGCGGAATGATCGTCGGTTCACAGGACGACGGGCCCATATGCGTGATTGAAGCGCAGGTGCCGCTGGCGGAGATGTTCGGATTTTCAACCGTACTGAGATCGGCAACACAGGGACAGGCCCAGTTCACCATGGAGTTCGCGCTCTACAAACTTGTCCCCCAGTCAATCGCGGAAGAGCTGGCCGAAACTGCGGCAAAGGCAAAGAAGGGCAGGTAGAAGGCCGGGGACCGGAGTCAGAATGGAATATAAAGGAGCATAAAAATGGTAAAAAGCGACCTTATCACCAGACATCCCTTTGGGCTCCAGGGGGATGAACCGGATATCCTTTCAAAGGGTGAGTTCGGAGCTGTTCTTTCACGGGCCGGCGTCGGCAAGACCGCCCTTCTGGTACAACTTGCCCTGAACGCCATGCTGAGGGATAGAAACGTTCTGCATATCAGCCTGAATGATCCTGTTGACAAAATCACCCTGTGGTACAAGGAATTATTCCACCATCTCACACAGCGTGACGCCGTCGAGGCGACCGGCCTTCTCTGGGAATCTCTGTTGCCGCACCGGTTTATCATGACCTTCAGGATCGCGGGGTTCAGCGTACCGAAGCTCAGGGAACGGCTCGCGGATCTCGCCGAACAGGATATTTTTCGCCCCGATATGATTATTGTCGACGGGCTCAGGTTCAACGAATCGATACGGGAATGCCTTACGGATCTGAAGACCCTTGCCGCGGAGCAGTCACTGCATGTATGGTTCAGCGTGCACACACACCGCAATGAAGAAGAGCCCCATCCTCTGCTGGGCCTCGAGGATCTGTTCGAGGTCGCCCTCCAGCTCCAGCCGGATGGAACGGACATACGGATACAGCCGCTGAAGGGACCGGAAGACGCAGTCTCCGGCCTGTCGAAACTGGCCCTGGACGCTTCCAGCATGCTGATAAAGTAGGGGGGCTTTTCTCAGCCCATATACGATCCGACAAGTCTTGAAACATATCGCGCTATCGGTATGCACGATGTCAACCCGGGGGATTCTATCCCGATCAGGTTGATCAGCCCGGGGTATCCCGCCGCGCTCTCCTCGGTAATGACGAAGTCCCGGTACGGGTCGCCCGGCCCCTGGAGTTTCGGCCGTATGCCACTCGTGTCGGGCTGAATCTGCTGTCTTCGCACGCCGGGCAGATACTTTCTCACAGACCCCCAGAAGGCGTCGCCCTTTTCCTCGTCAACCGTATATTCCAGAGCAGTCACATATTCCGTGTCAGGTCCGAACCGCACCCGGCCGGCCAGGTCAAGCGTCGCGTGAACCCCGAGCCCCACCTGTTGCTCTTGAGGAACCGGATAGACAAGGTGAGAAAGTTTCGGAGATGGGGACATCGAAAAATAGTCCCCCTTGCAGTATTTGAGGCGGTATCCCCTTTCATCTATGTCAATCCCAGCAGATGAGGCGATACGGTCGGCATGCAGACCGGCGCAGTTTATAAGAACCCGGGTCCTGAAAGAATACTCTCCGCCATTTACCTGCACTTCATACATATCTCCGGAGGGCTGCATGCCCGTTACCTCGGATCGGAAGACGATAATCGCGCCTTCAGACTGTGCCTTGAGATAACAGGAGGTCATCAGGGCATGCGAATCAATAATGCCGGTGGAGGGAGAAAAGAGGGCCTCGTACGCACGCACCTCAGGCTCCATCGCCTGAAGCTGTTTCCGTGAAACAAATGAAAGGTCATCGATACCATTCATCTCCCCCCGTTCGCGGATCTTCCAGAGCCCGGCCATTTCCGTATCATCCGCGGCCACGATCAGCTTGCCTGTTTTTCTGTGGGGGATATCCCGCTGCTCGCAGATCTCGTAGAGGAGCCGATTCCCCTCTCTGCAGAGATCGGCCTTGAGAAAACCGGGAGGATAGTAGATACCGGCGTGTATGACCCCGCTGTGTCTGCTGCTCGTCTCCATTCCGTAGTTCTGATTCTTCTCCAGCAACAGAACATCGCTGTACTGTCCGGCAAGCTCTTCCGCGATGGCGAGCCCCACGACGCCGGCCCCTATGATCGTTATGTCAAAAGTAGTTTGAATCACAGTATCCATCGGGATGATCAAAAAGCGCTTACCATGAGAATGTTACCTTACGATTGGTTCATAGGCACAGAGCGGTTCTTCGGCCAGGCAATTACCGGTGTTCTCGTACGCGCGGGCACGGCATCCCCCGCACACCTTCAGAAATTCGCAATACCCGCACTTTCCCTCATATTTACACAGATCTCTGAGGTTGTTGAAGATCCGTGAGGTGTCCCAGATCTCCTGGAATCCGGCTTCCTTGATCTGGCCACAATCGATCTCTAAAAATCCGCAGGGCTGAACCTGTCCGATATGCGAGATAAAGCAGAACGAGCTTCCCCCCATACACCCCCTGGTCATCGAATGAAGGGGATTTTTATTGACCCTTGATACCTGTTTTCGCTCCTTCTTCCCCTGATGGAAGATCCGGTAATACTGCGGGGCGCAGGTGGCCTTGAGCTGAATCGGGGAGGTGAGCCCCTGTTCGTAGAACCAGATGAGGGTTTTCTCGTACTCCTCCGGCGAGATCTCCTGGTCGGCCATCTCCCTGCCGCGCCCCGTCGGAACCAGCAGGAAGATGTGGTGGCTGGCCGCCCCCAGTCCGACCGCCAGGTCGAAGATCTCTTCCATGCGGTGAAGATTGAGCCGGGTGATGGTGGTGTTGATCTGGAATTCCATCCCAGCCCTCGTGAAGGCGTCGATCCCCGCCATCGCTCTCTCAAAGGCGCCGGGCACGCCGCGAAAGGCATCGTGGCTTTCGGCATCGGGGCCGTCGATACTGATGCTGACCCTCTGCACCCCGGCATCGATCGTCTTTCGTGCGATCTCGCCGGTGACGAGGGTGCCGTTCGTCGCGAGGACCATCCGAATGCCTTTGCGTGTCCCGTAGGAGGCGATCTCAAAGATGTCTTCGCGAAAGTAGGGCTCGCCCCCGGTCAGGATAATCACGGGAGAGCTGAAGGCGGCTATATCGTCGATGAGCTTCCGGCACTGGGCGGTGTCAAGCTCCCCCTCGTACGGGCCGTATTTCGACGACGCGCGGCAGTGCACGCACGAAAGGTTGCATCTCCGGGTCACCTCCCAGGCGACCATGCGGAGCGTATGGGGCAGGATCAACGATTGTTTCGAAACCATGACTGACAACCCGTCGGGGAGGAATATCCCCTCAAAACCGTTTAACGCAGCAGTTCGGCCGCCTCCTGTGCGAAGTAGGTGATGATGATATCCGCCCCGGCCCTCTTGATCGACACCAGGGTCTCCATCATGGCCCTCTTTCCGTCGAGCCATCCCCGTTCACCCGCCGCCTTGATCATGGCAAATTCTCCGCTGACGCTGTATGCCGCCACGGGCAGGTCAAACTCGTCCTTTGCCATTCGTATGATATCAAGGTAGGGGAGTGCCGGTTTCACCATGATGATATCCGCTCCCTCTGCAACATCGAGGGCGATCTCCCTGAGGGCCTCGCGGCTGTTGGGGGGATCCATCTGATACGACGTCCGGTCACCGAACTGGGGGGCACCCTCAGCGGCATCCCGGAAGGGACCGTAAAAACAGGAGGCATACTTGGCCGCGTATGCCATGATGGGGATATCCCCAAAACCATCCTCATCGAGCGCATCGCGGATCGCGAAGACCTGGCCGTCCATCATGGCCGACGGAGCCACCATATCGGCCCCGGAAAGCGCGTGTGACAGTGCCGTTCGCGCAAGGACCTCCAGCGAGGCGTCGTTATCCACCTCGCTGCCGTCGAGGATCCCGCAGTGGCCGTGGCT
>CAZNBR010000153.1:0-5721 GCA_964571315.1 uncultured Syntrophaceae bacterium | reverse complement strand
CGGAGAGCCTCGTCGGTTCCACCGTCGCGCTGGGGATGACCAGGGAGCTGGGGCCGGTGCTCACCGCCCTGATGGTGACCGCCAGGGCGGGTTCCGCCATGGCCGCCGAACTGGGGACGATGCGCGTGACCGAGCAGATAGACGCCCTGTCTGTCATGGCCGCGAACCCCGTCAAACACCTTATCGTTCCGAGGGTAATCGCGGGGGTGGTTATGCTCCCCGCCCTCACCATCGTGTCTGATTTTGTGGGGATCCTGGGGGGATACTTTGTGGGGGTGCCGATCCTGCATATCAATTCAGGTTCCTTCATAAATAATATTACGAAGATGGTGGATCTGGGGGATATTTACAATGGCCTGACCAAGGCGGCATTCTTCGGGCTCATCCTGTCCCTGGTAGGATGTTACAAGGGATTCAACGCGACGGGGGGTGCCGAGGGGGTGGGGAAGGCCACCACGGAGGCGGTGGTCCTCGCGGCCGTATCGATCCTGATAAGCGACTATTTCCTAACGGCGATTATGTTTTAAGAGAGAAAAGGCTAAGACTATAAAGATGAGGGGCCAAGGATTCGAGGATTCAAGTGAAAGGCTAAAAAACTACAATGAGCTGAAAGTATGGCAAAAGTCATACAACCTCTGCTAAACTAAAACTCGAAGCTTGAAATTATAAATATATGATTAAACTGGTAGATATCCATAAGTCGTTTGGGCGGCAGAAGGTCCTGGACGGCATCAATCTTGAGATAGAGGACGGCAAGACCACCGTCATTATCGGGGGGAGCGGCGGGGGGAAGAGTGTCCTCCTCAAGCATATTATCGGCCTCCTGCGGCCCGACAGTGGACAGGTTCTCGTTGACGGTGTGGATATCGCCTCGCTGAACGACAGGGATCTGAACGAGATACGAAAGAAATTCGGGATGCTCTTTCAGGAGGCGGCGCTCTTTGATTCGATGAACGTGATGGAGAATGTCGCCTTTCCCCTCAGAGAGCACACCAGAAAGAATGAGACGGAGATCAGGCAGATAGTGGCACAGCGGCTCAAGGCGGTCGGCCTTCCCGGTGTTGAAGACAAGATGCCTTCAGAGCTGAGCGGGGGGATGAGAAAGAGGGTGGGCCTCGCCAGGGCGATTGCCTTGCATCCGCAGATCGTCCTCTTTGATGAACCCACGACCGGCCTGGACCCCGTGATGACGGAGGCGATCAACGAACTCATCATTGAGACGCAGAAGAATTTCGACCTCACCTGTGTGGTCATCAGTCATGATGTCCAGTCGATCTTTACGGTGGGGCACAACATAGCTATGCTCTATGAGGGTAAGATCGTGGAATACGGGACTTCCGAAGAGATACGGGGATCATCCGATCCCGTACTCAGGCAGTTTCTTTCCGGAAGTCTTGAAGGTCCGATCAGTGTAATGTAGGGGGACTGGTTGAGCGGTGAAAACCCAAAACCCCAATGACTAAGAATGGAGTAGAAGATGTCTTCAATCAGCACGGAAGCAAAGGTGGGTCTGTTCGTCCTGGTGGCATTGATTCTGTTGGGATACATGTCCTTCAGGGTCGGCGAACAGGGGTTTGGTCTCAAGAAAGGGTACCCGGTGAACGCGGTATTCGATAACGCCACGGGTCTTAAAAAGGATGCCTCCGTGCAGATAGCGGGCGTGGAGGTGGGGAGGGTCGAAGATATATCCCTCAAGGACGGCAAGGCCCTGGTCACGCTCCGGATAAATCCGGATGTGAAGCTGGAGAAAGACGTGCGGGCCAAGATAAAGTCTTACGGCCTCCTGGGTGATAAGTATGTCGATATCGTGCCCGGGACACCGGGTGACGTGTATATTGCGGACGGCGGAGATATTGTCAGAACAGAGCAGCAGGCCGATATCGACAAACTGCTGAGTGAACTCGGCACCATAGCCAGTGATGTGATGGAGGTGACGGCCTCGCTGAAAAATAGCGTAGGGGGCGAGCAGGGGGAGAAAAACCTCAGGGCAATCATCGATAACACCAGGGCCATTACGGAGGATCTCAGCCGGATCGTGAGACAGAACGACGCGAAGCTCAACCTGATGGTTGACAATCTCAGTGAGGCATCGGCAGAGATGCGCAAGGCCTTTGCGACGCTGAACAACATCGTTGAAAAAATCGACAGCGGAGAGGGCACCATCGGCCAGCTGGTTGAAAATAAGGATGCCTTCGATAATCTCAATCAGACCCTCGCCTCACTCAAGGACATCACCCAAAGGATTAACCGGGGGGAGGGTTCCATAGGAAAGCTGGTCAATGACGAAGATACCGTCGATAATCTGAATGCGAGCCTGAAGAGCCTTGAGAAGAGTATGGAGGGGATAGACCGGTACGTGTCAAAGTCCGAGCAGTTTAAGACCTTTCTCAGCTACCGGGGGGAATACCTGTTCGACAGCGGCGACGGGAAGGGATACTTTGATCTGACGATACGGCCGAAGGAAGACAAGTTCTATGTCCTGGGTATTGTTGCTGATCCCAGGGGCAGCCGGACGATGACCGATACCACGACGGGAGGAATGACGACGCAAACCGAGACGTGGGAGCGGGACGATCTTCTGTTCACCGCGCAGATCGGCAAGAGATTCAAAGACATAGCTCTCAGGGGAGGGATCTTTGAATCAACGGGCGGCATCGGGGTAGACTATTTTGCCTTTGACGACAGGCTGCAGCTTACCTTCGAGGCCTTTAACTTTGACAGCGACCGGAACGCGCACCTCAAGACATACGCCGAGTACCGGCTCATGAAACATATCTACCTGTCGGCCGGATGGGATGACTTTATCAGCAACGAGGGGAACGAGTCGCCCTTTGTAGGGTTTGCAATAAAATTCGAGGACGAGGATCTCAAATACCTCCTCGGAAGCGTTCCGATCCCGAAGTAATTGAGCTGGTAAGCTGGTAAGCTGATGGCTGATCCGGAAGGTTGACATTTGCCGGCTCGTGTATATATTATGCTCACGGCTGTGAAGGAATGGGGTTGAAAGATGTATTTCAGTCCACCAGAGATATCCCTCGTAGGGAAGATGTTTCGTTATGCCGGGGAACTGGCTGAAGACTATTTTCGCCTTGGCAGGAGCGGACTGAAGAACCATAGATACGAGGTGAAGACCCTCGCCCATCTCAGCGATCAGGAGACGGACGACAAGGCCTTTGCTCATCTGTGCCGGTATCTGTATCAAAAAGAGGGCAGGGACGACCATCCGGATAATTTCTATTTCTTCAAGATCTGTCTCCAGGATGACCGGATCCTTGACGCGGTGAAGAGGAGTAAGCCGTTTGTCAGGCTGGAGCCTCTTATGCTGTACATAGCCGCGCATGAACTTGTTCATGTCGTTCGGTTTAACGGCAGGGAGATTGACTTTGACGCGCCTCTGGAAGAAAAGATTGCCGAGGAAGAGAAGGTGCATTCGATTACCAGGAGTATGCTCCAGCCGGTGGCTGTAACGGATGTTAATCTTGTGCTCGATTGCTTCAGCAACCGCTATCGAATAGGAGATATCTGCAATTGATGCCCACCCGGAATGGATATTGCGTGAGGTGGGCACTGATAAATTGTTTGTTGGAGGTTTTGATTGTATGCCTATTTATGAGTATCAATGCAGGAAATGTGGCAAAAATTTCGAGGTCTTTCAGGGAGTCGCAGACGGGGAGGTCAAGACCTGCAAGTTCTGCGATGGGTCGGTTGATAAATTAATATCCCTTTCCTCCTTTCATCTTAAGGGATCGGGGTGGTATGTGACCGATTACGGCGGAAAGAAACCGTCCGCACAAGAAGCGCCCAAAGAAACAGCGGGGGACACGGCTGATGCACCAGCCTCCACGGGCGAAACGGCGACCGCGCCGGATCCTAAACCATCCTCTAAAAAGGATGAATAACAGAGGCGCCAGCCTCTGTCTGAAATATGGCCGGGTATCCCGTCAGGATGGGACCCGGCCTGATTGTGTGACAGCCCCCCGGTGTTCATCCCTCAGCAGGTCTTCCACGGTCTTTACGGGATTGAAGGTTGCAGGGGGTACCGCCACAAAGACGGTATTCCATCCCGCCATGGAGCCGTTCCACAATCCCGGAAGCTCCAGGACCTTCAGGGGCTCTCCCCCGTAGGACTTATGTGAGATGGTCCAGGCATTCCTGTCAACGTACCGTTCCAGATCGAATCTCTCCCCCCGGTAATCCCTGATGCCGCACACCAGGTCAACGGGATTGAAATAGGCGGATGATTCCCAGATCGCCCCCTGCCGTTTCGATCCCATATCGACCTGCGCCTTCTCCACGATCTGCAGTGATCGTGTTCCGTCCTGTCCCTCGACCCAGAAGGGCCCCCCCCCGGGCTCTCCTTCATTTCTCACCATACCGCACACGCGGAGGGGACGGTTCAGGATATCGAAGAGGAGGTCTTTTTTTCGCGCGGCCGGGACATTGTCAAAATCCGAAGGCACCGCGGCGGAGATCCTTTCCCGGCAGAAGCCGGCTACCCTGGAAAGCTGTCTTTCATCGGGCGTATTGCCGCTGAGAAAACGCAGATGATGAAATATCTCCCCCTGGAGTTTCAGAAGGTATCCCCCGAGGATCTTCTTGTGCAACACAGTCTCCGGCTTTAAGCGGTCGGGAACGACGTTGTCGATGTTTTTCACGAAGATGACATCTCCCTCAATCGCGTTCAGGTTTTTCAGAAGGCCGCCATGTCCTCCGGGTCTGAACACGATCCTTCCGGTCTCGTCCCGAAAGGGTCTGCCCTCCGCGTCGAGCGCTGCAGTATTTGTTGACGAAGACTGTACGGAAAGAGCAATCTCAAATCTCACGTTATATTCGGTCTCGTACCGTCCCCGTACGCTCGCAATGTAGTCTTCGACATCCTGCCGGTGTTCTTCGGAGACGGTGATATGTACCCTGCAGATATGCCGGTCATCCTGGACGTACATGGCAGCCTCGACCAGATGCTCTTCGAGGGGAGTGCGGCTGCGGCCCGGATATGCGTGAAACTTGAGGAGCGCCTTGGGCAGATACGCGTAGTTCAACCCCTTCGAGGTAAGGATATATTCCAGTATCCTACGGGTATCTTCACGCAGGACGCCGCGGATGTCACGGCCGTCGTCCAAGACGGCGCGTGACAGATCATCATAAAAGGCAAACTGGGGAATCTGCTTTTCAAGGATCCCGGCATCTGCGGTCGTATTAAAGTTTTCCGTTTCATGCCATTCGAACCAGCCGCGAAACATGCGGCTGGCGGCCCCCGAAGCGGGTACGAATTTTGTCATTCTTCCCTGAGCGGCAGCCCGGTTGTGTTCCGATATTAATGCCTCCCGGTCGGGGTCCGGGACGGCGACGATCCCGTCGCCGATTGAACAGGGCCTTGCCAATTTGAGGGGGATCGTTTCACCGCGGAGGATCTCAAGCTGAGATAACACTCCCTGTGCCGTCAGGCCTTCTTCCCTGATTGTTTTCAGATCTTTTTCTGTAAACGGTTTTTCCGGCATCCGGAGCCCCCTGGCCGATTTCTTTGTGCTGTGATTTTTTAGATTATATCTGATGGGAGAGAGAAAAACAAATAAAGCGACTATTTATTACTCCGGCAATTAAACATGTCAAATGTCATGCCGGACTTGATCCGGCATCCAGGCGAGGGGGGTGAATAATATTATTTTTCATTTCGACCGCAGGGAGAAATCCTTGTTTCGATCGAAGAGAGAAATCTTGTTT
>CAZNBR010000152.1:0-5760 GCA_964571315.1 uncultured Syntrophaceae bacterium | reverse complement strand
AGAAGGACTGAGAGAGTGGTTTTATAAAAAACCATATGTTAAAAAGATGATACCACGAATTGAAAAAGATGTGGAACGGGGAACAACCGCCCCAACCACTGCGGCGGATACATTGCTTTTTTCCCTGGACGATACATTGACAGGTTCGTAACAAGCTCCGCTATGTCGCCACGTCGGCATTATAACGGAAAGTAACGTACAGCGCAGCTGTTCAGGTATCAAACACCAGTCTGTGCTTTTAACGTGCGGGCAGAGGAGGGTTTAACCTCTCTTCACTGTCGGGCGAACGGAGTCTTCCCTGTCCACTATTTTAATAAATGTTAAGCAATATGAAGTATTTGTAACATATTTGCACATTCACGTTACGTGGAAGTCAGCGCAGTGCCATTCTGAGGAGCGGATCGGCACAGGATCCCGATACTGTCAGATTCTTCGCTATCGCTCAGAATAATAAAAGGGTATTTTTCCGACTTTTTTCGAAGCCGTCAAGCTGTTACAAACGGCTTTATCTTTTCTTTTGTTTCCTGAATTCTGACTCCTTTCTCCTCAGGAGTTACGTATAGTTTTCTTGATTTTTCGGACTTTTGCGATTAGATTTCTGTTTTTCTGCACTGATACGAGACTTTAAATAATTACTCAGAAGTAGAAAAAAAGAGAGGGCATAAAAATGAGAGAGATTACGGCAATCCAGATCAAGGATAAGGTAAAAGAACTGTTTCTGAAAGCTAATTACCATATTGGTAAAGATCTTATGGATCGGCTCGAAGAGGCCCTGAAGGAGGAGACGTCCGAGACGGGGAAATCTGTCTTGAGCATGATCATAGAGAACAATAAAATTGCATCCAGGGAGCAGATCGCTATCTGCCAGGATACGGGACTTGCAATCCTGTTTGTCGAACTGGGACAGGATGTGCGAGTGGTGGATGGTGATTTCAAGGAAGCAATAAATGAAGGTGTCAAAGATGCTTATCAGGAAGGGTATTTGAGGAAGTCGGCAGTGGATGATCCCGTTTTTGAAAGAAAAAATACGAGGACCAATACGCCGGCAATTATCTATACGGATATAGTGCCCGGAAATAAGATTAAATTTCTGGTGACTCCAAAAGGCTTTGGCAGTGAAAATATGAGCGCTTTGGGTATGTTGAGTGCGGCGGATGGATCAGCGGGTGTGGTGAATTTTGTGGCTGAAACGGTAATCAAGGCGGGCCCTAATCCCTGTCCTCCCACTATCGTTGGAGTGGGAATCGGAGGAACTGCCGATATGGCCATGGTTATGGCCAAGAAAGCTACAGCCAGAAAGATAGGCGAGCATAACGGTAATGAGAAGTTTGCGGCAATGGAAAAGGAGATACTGGATAAAATCAACAGGTCAGGGGTCGGGCCTGCAGGTCTGGGTGGCAATGTAACGTGTTTGGCTGTAAATATAGACTATCTTCCCACCCATATAGCCGGAATGCCTGTAGCGGTGAATGTCTGTTGCCATGCGGCCAGACATGCAGAAGGAATATTGTAAGGAAGAGGAGGAAGAAAATGACAAATACTAAAAAAATAGAGACCCCCCTGGATGACAAGACGGTTGTTGATCTGAAAGCCGGAGATACGGTAAGCATAACAGGTTATATGTATACCGGGAGGGATGCCGCCCATAAAAGACTTGTTGAACTGATAGATAAAGGCGAAGAGCTTCCCATAGAACTTAAAGATCAGATTATTTATTATGTCGGCCCGGCACCGGCCAAACCGGGCTATGCCTGTGGTTCTGCCGGTCCTACAACCAGTTACCGCATGGACGCCTATGCGCCCGCGTTGTTGGACCGGGGGCTCAGGGGTATGATTGGGAAAGGACTTCGTTCCCGGGAAGTGATTGACAGCATGAAAAAGAACCGTGCCGTCTATTTTGCGGCCGTGGGTGGAGCGGGAGCGCTTATTGCGAGAAGTATTAAAAAGTCTGAAGTAGTGGCTTATGAAGATTTAGGGGCTGAGGCTATCCATCGCTATTACGTGGAGGATTTTCCCGCAATAGTGGTTATTGATTCGGAAGGGAACGACCTGTACAAAACAGAACCGCCAAAATACGCAAAGTAAGGGGAAGGGGGAATTATTGATGGATATCAAAGAAGAAGCTTTAAGGGTTCATCGTGAAAACAAAGGAAAGATTGAGGTAACGAGTAAAACCAGAGTAAAAAACATGCATGATTTGTCAGTAGTCTATACTCCGGGTGTGGCTGAACCATGCAGAAAGATTCATGAGGATGTCTCACGGGTATACGAATATACGACCAAAGGCAATATGGTGGCAGTGGTTACCGATGGAACAGCCGTTTTGGGCCTCGGGGATATAGGTCCGGAGGCGGCCCTTCCTGTCATGGAAGGGAAGGCCGTCCTTTTTAAAGAATTTGCCGGTGTAGATGCTTTTCCTATTTGTCTCGATACCAAAGACCCGGATAAGATCGTAGAGACGGTGGCTCTTATCGCCCCCGGGTTCGGTGGTATTAATCTGGAGGATATCAGTGCTCCGCGCTGTTTTGAAATAGAGGCGAGGCTTAAAAAATTGCTGGATATCCCCGTATTCCATGATGACCAGCATGGAACAGCCGTAGTAGTTCTCTCCGGCTTGATTAATGCTCTAAAAGTGGTAGGAAAAAATATTGAAAAGATTAAAGTAGTGGTAAACGGTGCCGGTGCGGCCGCCATAGCGGTAACCAAATTTTTAATTACCGCAGGAGTAAAGCATGTTCTTCTTTGCGACTCAAAGGGAATAATCTATACAGGAAGAAAGGAAAACATGAATGAAGCAAAGATAAAAATGTCTCATATTACCAATAAAGAAATATTAAAGGGATCTCTGAGTGATGCTGTCAGAAAAGCGGATGTATTTATTGGACTATCAACAGCAGGAGTTCTTATCAAGGAAATGGTTAAATCCATGGCCCCGGATTCTATCGTTTTCGCGATGGCCAATCCTAATCCTGAAATTATGCCCAATCTTGCGAAAGAGGCCGGTGCAAAAATCGTCGCCACAGGCAGATCCGATTTTCCGAACCAGGTGAATAATTGTCTGGGTTTCCCCGGTATCTTCAAGGGAGCCCTTAAGGTGAGGGCTAAAGATATAAATGAGGAGATGAAACTGGCTGCTGCTTATGCTATTGCTGCTCTCATAGATGAAAATGAATTACATGAGGAAAATATTATTCCCAATGCCTTCGATCCACGGGTAGTGGAGGTTGTTTCGGAAGCAGTGGCACAGGCGGCAATAGACAGTGGTGTGGCGAGGATAAAACCCTGATGTGTTCTCAGGGCTCCATACGCCTTACTCATCGTTTCTGACAATTGATAACAAAATAATACGATTCACAGAAAAGGGCGGCAGGAGATGGAAGTAGAAACTGATTTTCTGGTCATAGGCAGCGGAATTGCGGGTCTCAGTTTTGCCATAAAGGCATCCGGTCTGGGAACGGTTGCTATTGTCACTAAAAAGGAGAAGAAAGAATCCAATACGAATTATGCCCAGGGAGGCATAGCTGCCGTTGTAGACGAAGATGACAGATTCGAATATCATGTGAACGATACCATTACCTGTGGGGCAGGTCTTTGCAGGGAAGATGTGGTACGGCATGTAGTGGCGGATGCCCCCGAAAGAATTGAGGAAATGATAAAATGGGGAGTCGAGTTTACGAAGGCCGGGAGCGGCAGTTCCGCCACGTATGATCTCGGACGGGAGGGGGGACATTCCAGGAGAAGGGTTTTGCATGCAGGGGATATTACAGGGCAGGAGATAGAAAGGGCGCTTGTTGAAGAGGCAACTTCCAATAAAAATATAAAAATCTATGAAAACTTTTTTGCCATAGATCTCATTGTGAAATCAAAAGTTTCGGGTGGGAAAACAGGTGAAAAGGATCAATGTCTCGGTGCTTACGTCTTTGATATGAAAAACAATGAGGTATATACCTTCAAAGCGAAATTCGTACTTCTTGCCACCGGGGGTGCAGGGAAGGTATATCTGATAACCACGAATCCGGATATCACGACCGGAGACGGAATAGCGATGGCTTACAGGGCCGGTGCTGATATAGCGAACATGGAATTTATTCAATTTCATCCCACCTGCCTTTATCACCCGGAGGCCAAGGCATTTCTTATCAGTGAAGCGGTAAGGGGGGAGGGGGGAATTCTGAAATTGAAGAATGGCTCCACCTTCATGGAAAAGTATCACTCCATGGAGAGTCTCGCTCCGAGGGATGTTGTTGCAAAGGCTATTGACACGGAGCTGAAAAAATCGGGTGATGAATATGTCCTTCTGGACATCAGCCATAGAAGCAGACGGTTCCTCACCAAGAGATTTCCCAATATCTACAATAAATGTCTTGAGTTCGGAACGGATATGTCAAAAGAGCCGATTCCCGTCGTTCCCGCTACCCATTATATATGTGGCGGGGTCGTAACAAATCTGTCCGGTGAAACCAACATTGACAGGCTTTTTGCATGCGGTGAGGTTGCCTGTACCGGTCTTCATGGCGCGAATCGTTTGGCAAGCAACTCCCTTTTGGAGGGTGTGGTATTTGCCCACCGGTCATTTGCGAGGATATCGGGGCTGTTTCCCGGGACAAAAACTAATGAGACTGTTTCCATACCTCCCTGGGACACGGGTGGCGCAACGGAGAGTGATGAATCGATAGTCGTATCTCATAACTGGGATGAGATACGGCGATGCATGTGGAACTATGTGGGAATAGTGAGGTCAAATAAAAGACTGGAACGGGCAAAGCGGCGGATAGATCTCATCAACAGGGAGATTGACGAATATTACTGGGATTTCATTATCAGCGGAGACCTGCTGGAGCTCCGGAATATCGCCACGGTAGCGGATATGATCATTCGCTGCGCCGTATTGAGAAAGGAAAGCCGTGGTCTGCACTATAACCTCGATTATCCTGAAAAAGATGATAAAAACTGGTTGAAAGATACGGTAATACACAAGCGTTTATAGAACTATTATTCTTTATACCTTCTTCATGCCAAGGGGAAAATTTGCTAAGAGCACGGTTTCCCTGATTGACATGTCTGTTTCGATCTCTTCTCTCAGTCAACAACATTCCCGGCTTTTTTCTGTTCCGCCCTGAACAGATCGGCATGTTGTTTCCTTAGGAAGGTGATAGAACACCGAATTGTTCCCTTCTTGTCAGGTTTGTTTTCTACCTTTACATCGGTAATGCCCGGGACAACTAGAGTAATTCGCCTGTTTATCCAATATCCCAATCTGTCCGCGCCTCTATGAAGAACATACCTGTCCAGAAGTGGTCCTATTGTTTTTAACATTACTGCCGACAGGAGGATACTGATGATCAGTCTCACATATAATGGCAGGCCCTCGAAATCAAAACTGAATCCCTGTTCCGTGTTGATATTGATATACGGGCCAAAAAGTGAAGTGAAAGAATCGGTTCCCCGCATCAAATCCGATTCAGGGAGGACCCAGAAAACAATCCAGAATCCGGCGAGGATACCAAGAACCAGTGAAATTTTTCTTGTAATCTCCCTTGTTTTACCCCGCACCACATCGTTGTAATATTCTTTTGCCGATTCGAGGTGACGGTCACAATAGGGAATCTCAAGTTTTACTCCATTAAAATCGGCTGTCATCTTTTCGGTAGTCGGTTTCATGCAGTGGCAACATATATCAGGGAAGGGGGGGGGCATTACCTCCCCTGACTTTTGTGACAACCATGTTGTAACGGTAGTTTTCAAGATATATCTCCTCTT
>CAZNBR010000151.1:0-5779 GCA_964571315.1 uncultured Syntrophaceae bacterium | reverse complement strand
TCGTTGCTGACGCTCCTCGAAATGACAAAAATCAAAAAGCTCTCCAGGCTTATTAACCCTACAACGTCACTTACCCTTTTAGGTGTCATTTCGAGGAGCGAAGCGACGAGAAATCTTATTGCAAAACAAATAGTTAAAGATTTCTCCCTTCGGTCGAAATGACAAGTGTCGTTGTAGGGTTAAGGACCTCCTCTTTTGCGGGAACGATAACTTTGACATATATTGTTGCCGGAGTAATATTAGAATGGTTCGGATATTTCAAGAATATTTATACTCTTCTGTAAAAAAAGGCTCATCTCCGAAAAAGCTGCAGATAAACGAGTCATCAAATGGTTATTACAAAAGTCGCTGAATAAAAAAGGGTTGCCGGATTCAGGCTAACCCTTTGGTATTATTTGATGCCTGGGGAGGGAATCGAATCCACAATTATGAAACAGGCGATTTTGGGTTTTGTTGAGTTTTATGAGGTCATTATAAATTATGATGCTTACAATTTAGTTACCGTTTTGTCCCTCATTGTGTCTAGTGTCCTGAAGTCAATTCAATCAAGAGTAAAGGAAAAGTAGCAGATCTCTCAGCATTCTGCAACTTCGCTACAGAATGACGCTTATTCGAAATCACTAACGACTAAGTTGAGACGCCTGGTTTATCGAGTTGCCTTCGGTTCCTTGTTCGCCAGGTTCAGGCATTTCATAATGTGAGATAAACTGGCAAAGCGCGAAACCGTATTGAGTAAGACGATTAACCTTCCCGATAGTAACGTAATCATCGTCAGAAAACACTTTATATATCAAATTTTTCCGTACAAGTTCATCTTCATACCTTTCCACAAGTTCGTGGATGAATGAGCTTGCTGCGCCTTGCAATCCTCCCGGTGACCCGTCCTAACCGGACATATTACGTGCTCCTGATAAAAAGATCAAAAAAGTTGACAGTACCCCGAAGTTGTGTAAGATGTGTTATTCAATTTTTCTTCTCGATAGAACCTGTTCTGACCTTTGTTTATAATGAACAGGATATTGTTAAATTGCCTTTTTATGGATTCTGCTACAATTTACTATGAACCATTGATCTGTAAGTATTATTTATCTTATCAATATCTTAAATTGAATCAGGCTTCGTATTTTTCAACACCGAGCGCTGAGGGATGTGGAGTAAGCAAAGCATAGACGGTCTTGCCATATCAACAATGAAAGGAGGTACTGATCTGCAATTGCCCTTATGGTGAAGTGTGAACCTCAGGGGATGCTGCATGTGGAGAGCATGCGACATTTCAACCGTTATTAATTCAGGCTTGTTGAAAGCACTTAACTTAATTATGGGGGGATAAAATGCTAACTACAATTGGTAAATTTTTTGCGGATAGGTTCAGAAGGCTGCTTCCCGATTCATTTCTTTTCGCTATACTGCTGACCTTCCTGGCCGCAATCCTGGCTTTGCTCTTTGTTAACGCAAAACCTTTCGGGATCGTTGAAGCATGGTATAAAGGGTTCTGGAACCTGCTGGCATTTGCCATGCAGATGGTGCTGATCCTGGTTACCGGGTATGCACTTGCCATATCGCCGCCCATTTCCAAGTTTCTCGACTGGCTGGCAACCAAAGTCAAGACCCCGGTGGCGGTATATATTACCGTCGGGGTTGCCGGTTGTATTTTTTCATGGATAAGCTGGGGGTGGATCGTCCTGGCCGCAGTCCTGGCGAGGGAGCTTGCCATCAGGGTTAAAAAGGTCGATTACCGTCTCCTCTGCGGGTTAGTTTACGCGACGAATCTTTCATGGCACGGGGGTCTTTCCGGTTCAATTCCTCTGTTACTGAACACGCCGGGCAATTTCCTTATAAAGGCTGGCATCTTATCGTCTACAATTCCGACATCATTAACCCTTCTAAGCCCGATGAATATTGTGGTCAGTATCGCTCTGACCATCCTGGTGCCCACGGTATTTCTCTTGATGAGACCTACTGAAGAGAATGTGGTCGAGTACGGCGACATGGTAGACGAAGAGCACAAAGCATTGAAACCGTTAACCGTTGCCGAAGAGGCCGAATCTCTGAAGCTGCCCGACAAGAATCTGTCCGATTTGCTGAATCACAGCTTGATTATCCAGATAATCGTCTCTCTTATGGGACTCTGGTACATCGTATGGCACTTTTCCACGAAGGGGTTCAGCCTCGACCTGAATATCATGAATTTTTCCTTTATCGTACTCGGCATGATATGCCACAAGACCCCGTTCCGCTATATTATGGCCATGAAAAGAGCCTGCAGCAATATCTCGGGTATTGTCCTCCAGTTCCCCTTCTATGCCGGTATCATGGGAATCATGATCTATACGGGTCTTGGAAAAGCCATTGCCGGATGGATCGCGGGCGCCGCGACTGTCGGTTCCTATCCCTTTATCGCCTTCCTGGCCGGCGGCGTCGTGAACATCTTCGTTCCCTCGGGGGGCGGAGAGTGGGCGGTTGTCGGATCGACCATCGTCGATGCGGCAAAGACCCTCGGGGCGTCGATGCCCGCTGATCAGCTTATCTCGTACATTGCCAGATGCAGTATGGCCGTAGCCTATGGTGATGCATGGACAAACATGATTCAGCCCTTCTGGACGCTGGCCTTTTTCCCGATTGTCGCTGCCGGCACAAAGTTACAGGCGAGGGATATTATGGGCTATACCTTCGTTGCACTCCTCGCGTCCTTTTTCGTGTACGCCATATGCGTTACATGGCTACCGATATGACGGTGTAAGGTCTGCCGATAAAGTGGAGCCTGCCTTCCGCAGGCTCCACTTTCCCTCAGAGGTTTTTGTCTCGATGTGTGCGCTTGGTGAAATGAAGGCTTACGGCATTACTAAGACCATGAAAGGAGTCACGTAGAATATCATGAAAAGCAAAGTCATTATTACAGCGGCGCTGACGGGGAGCATTCATACTCCAACGATGTCCCCTTATGTTCCGCACACCCCGCAGCAGATTGCCGATGAAGCGGTCAGATGTTATGAAGCGGGAGCTTCGGTCTGTCATATCCACGCCCGGGATCCCGAAACCGGGATGCCTGTCTCTAAAATGGAACTCTATGAGGAAATGGTAACCGATATAAAACGCAGGTGCGATATCGTCATCTGCATTACCACCGGGGGCGGTTTTGGTATGACACCAGAGCAGCGCGTCGAGCCGGTAAGCCGGTTCAAACCTGAACTCGCTTCTTTCAACGCCGGGTCCATCAACTTCGCCCTCTTCCATGTCCTGGACAAAGTGAAAGATTTCAAGTTTGAGTGGGAGTCTGAATACCTGGGCATGACCGAAGATCTGATCTTTCCGAATACATTCAAGTCCATGAAGAAATTCAGTTACATATTCAGCGAGAATGGCACGAAGCCTGAATTTGAATGCTATGATTCCGCGATGATCAACAACGTGGCCTTTATGATTCAGCGGGGGTACCCCATCAAGGAACCCATTTACATTCAGTTTGTCATGGGGGTGCTGGGAGGCATTACCCCGGAGCCCCAGAATCTGATGTTCCTGGTAGACTATGCCAAACGTCTCCTGGGAGAGTTTGAATTTTCCGTGTGCTCCGCCGGACGCGATCAGATCGCCATGTGTACGCAATCCCTGTTGCTCGGCGGCAACGTGCGGGTGGGCCTCGAGGATAATCTGTATCTCGAGCGAGGAAGACTGGCGAAGAGCAGCGCCGAGCAGGTCGAAAAGATCGCCCGGATTATCAGAGAGCTGGGCGCGGAACCAGCCACCCCGAATGAAGCGCGTCAGATTTTGTCATTGAAGGGGCTGGATAAGGTAAATTTCTAGCGAATACAAGTACTATCGGTACGTACAACTGTCGTATCGGGAGAGTCTGCGAGGCATCGAAGCCTGTCTTCGGGCACAAAACAACAAACTCTATCACATGGGCATCCGCAGCAAGGTTTCCCGCAGCACCCTGGCGGGAGCGAACGAGATGCGGGACTGGCGTATCTGTGCCGATTTTGCCCATCATCTGATCGGCATCGCCAGGAAACTCTCCCGGAAGGAACCGTTGGCAGTGGAACTTTTCTTCAAATGGATCAAGCAGCACCTGCGCATCAAGAGCTTTTTCGGCGCTTCGGAGAACGCCGTAAAGACCCAGATCTGGATCGCCGTTTCCGTCTATCCTTCAAGGCCTTGGCAAATCTTACCTCTGGGTTATCGAAAGTATTCTGCGTGATGCAGCCCCCCCTTGACATTGGACACTTCCAACGATAGAAATAGAAGCTGAGGCAAGAGTGGGAGCTGAGAGGTGAAAAATTGATTTCATAAGGTTTCACCAACCATATCCATATGAAGATTTCGTGTAGGGTGTCAGGCCGCTTATCGCTTTCACCTACCAACTCTTTAAAATCGGCTAGAAAATCGACTATTACCCTTTAAAAGTCTCATTGTTATATTTCTTGACAGGATATCATAATGGAGTTAGTGATTTAGTACATTTGTGGGTTGGGGGGGGATTCGTCAAGACCGTGACCTATCGATATGCGACAAAAGAGACATTGCAAAAAATTGCAGATGCGTGTGAACGAGCATGCAATTACGAGAATATGCTTGCCCACGGCATCTCCTGCAAAATGAGAAAGGACAAACAGGCATCATGAAAAAGCCGGAATTTTCTCTAGACAATAAAGTAGCCCTCATCACCGGTGCAGCCGGAGGGATCGGTGAAGCGATTGTGGATCTCTTTGGTGCAGCCGGTGCCAGATTGTTTATCAACGGTACGAAAGAAGAAAAACTGAAGGCATTGTCGGATCGGCTGACGGAACAGGGTGTTGAACATTCGTACAAAGCGATCGACATTACCGCTCCCGGTGCCCCCCAGAAACTCATCGATGCTGTTATCGACGAAATGGGAACGATTGATATTCTCGTAAATTGTGCGGGGATCAACCGGCCTCAGAGATCGGAGGATGTGACGGAAGAAAACTGGGATGACATTTTCAATATCAACGTGAGAGCACTTTTTTTTGTGAGCCAGGCCGCCGGTCGGTTGATGATCGAAAAGAAGCAGGGAAAGATTATCAATATGTCTTCTCAATCGGGCGGTGTGGCTCTGCCCTTGCGGGCAGCCTATTGCTCAAGCAAGGGCGCTGTTGACCAGATAACACGAACCCTTGCCTATGAGTGGGCGGAGTACAATGTCCAGGTAAACGCTGTGGCGCCCACATTTGTGGAGACACCGCTTACAAAGGGAATGCTGGAAGACGAGACATTCCGGTCGTTTGTAATCGGCAGCATACCTGCCGGCCGAATGGCAACGCCGAAAGAAGTGGCCTACGCAACGCTGTTCCTGGCGACTGATTTGGCCAATATCATAACCGGACACATTCTCCTGGTTGATGGAGGGTGGACGATAAAGTAACATCCGCGAGTAAAGAGAATCTGATAGTATGCAGACCCTGTTTGTGTCGGAGCTTCATAATTTCTGACAAGAACTTCCTTTTCCGTGAAGGGCAGACAAGAAAAAATCCTTGTGAGCCAATGGGATAAAAATTACATCATAGGGTATGGGGCGCCGACGATCATGGAGGAAATGTGTCCGGGTACCCGACGTGTCGAAAGAGCGAACTGTTTCTTGACCGTTTCATTCTTCACAATGGCATGTTCAGGCTTAATTTGAGCAGACCTCCCCTGCACGCCCATGATACACGATGCGTCATGATTGAATATAGACATCCCCAGAATAGTCGGGGTCAGCGTAAAGATGAGTCGAGTGGCGCGAGGGAGTCTCACCCTCGCGCTCTCCGAGAACTGGACGTGA
>CAZNBR010000150.1:0-5839 GCA_964571315.1 uncultured Syntrophaceae bacterium | reverse complement strand
TCATCCTCCCTTACAGCCGCGTCCAGGAATATGAGGCGGACCGCCTGGGACTCATCTTCATGGCCATGGCCGGGTACGAGCCCCGTCACGCCGTGACCCTGTGGGAGCGTATGGCGGCGCAAAAGGATGGGAAAAAGGCGCCGCCGGCCTTCCTGAGCACACACCCGACCGATGCGGCGCGCATCGAGTCCATCAAAAACACCCTTCCGGAGGCGATGCGGTACTACCAGAAACCAAAGTAATAGAAGAGTTTATAACGCGGTAATTGCACCGCATCCGTATGAGCGGTTTCCCGTGCGCGCCGGGAGGTCGCCACTTTGTTTGAATCAACCACTGCTATGCGCTCTTCTCAACGGCACCTATGACGGCCCTCATGAATGCGGGCAGGTCATCCGGTCTCCTCGATGTTATCAGGTTTCCGTCTACCACCACCTCTTCATCGACCCAGTCCGCGCCGGCATGGACCAGGTCGTCCTTGATGGAAGAAAACGACGTGCAGCGCCTGCCCCTGAGGATATCCGCGGATGCCAACACCCAGGGGGCGTGACAGATGGCGGCAACAATCTTTCCATGGCCAAATGCCTTCGCAACAAGCCTTACCATGGCCGGGTCCCGCCGCATCAGGTCAGGGGAATATCCGCCGGGAATGACGATGCCGGCGCAGTTCTGCGCGCCGACCGCGCATGCCGCCGCGTCCGATATCGCGGGAACGCCGAACTTGCTTTTGTATTCCCGGCCCTTCTCAGGCGCGACCACTACGACCTGCGCCCCCTCCTCCTTGAGCCTGAAGAAGGGGTACCAGAATTCATGCTCCTGGTACATATCCTCCACAAAAAGATATACACGCTTGCCCTTAAGCCTCATGGCGTCCTCCTTTGTTGTGCAGTGTTGCTTATCCTTGGCCGAGATTATAATCTATTTGGTCAGAAATTTCCGGCGAAATCGGGCGACGGCATTGCTGCCTGAAATGTTTACGGTCGCTGACCGATGGCGTTGGAGAACAATACCCGCAGTACCCCCCCTCATTCGTGCTTCACAATTCATCACAACATCTGGTATGATCGCCTCCAGTGGAAACGCGATTACAGGATTCGGAAAGGAGACAGTGTGAGTATGGTAAAAATTATGCCGTGCCTGGATATGAAAGACGGCCGGGTGGTGAAGGGGATACATTTCGTTGAGCTCAAGGACGCGGGTGATCCCGTTGAAAATGCCGCCTATTACCAGGAGGAGGGCGCCGATAAACTGGCCATGCTGGATATAGCGGCGACTGTGGAGAATCGGAAGACGAGGCTCGAATGGATCAGGAAGGTTGCCGCGGTGATCGACATACCGTTGACCGTCGGCGGGGGGATATCGACCCTGGAGGACATCGAGATGGTCCTTGAGGCTGGTGCCGACAAGATCTCCATGAACAGCGCCGCGGTCAAAGACCCGGAACTGGTGAGACGGGCGTCGGAGCGGTTCGGGGCCGGAAAGGTGACCGTGGCGGTCGATGCCCGAAGGAACAAAGAGATGCCTTCCGGGTTTGAACTGGTTGTCTCCGGGGGCACGAAGCCGGTCGGCAAGGATGTGGTAGCCTGGGCGAAACAGTGCCGTGATCTGGGGGCGGGGGCGATCCTCCCGACAAGCATGGATGGGGACGGCACGCAGGCGGGGTATGATCTGGAGTTCACCAGGGCCATTTCAGATGCGGTTGACCTGCCCGTCATCGCCTCGGGCGGGGCGGGCACCCTGGAGCATTTCTATGACGGCGTTGTCAAGGGAGGCGCCCGAATCCTGCTCGCCGCCTCGGTCTTTCACTATCGCACCCTGAGGATCAGACAGGTAAAGGAATATCTGAGGGGAAAAGGACTGCCCGTCATCCTGTGAGATCGTTTCAAAAAAAGGGGTCAGGCTTTCTGCCTGACCCCCGCTGTCCTGAAATTATTTGACGAACTCCGGTGAGGCGATGGTGCAGCCGCCGTCTATGAGTATCGTCTCACCCGTCGTGTAGCTTGAGGCTCCTGATGCCAGGTAAATGACCGCTCCCACCATCTCGTCGGGTTCGCCGATTCTGCCGAGTGGGACATGTTTCGCCATTTCAGCCTTTTCCGCCTTGGCCTGTTCCTCGGGGAGGTGGAACCAGTGAGAGTCGAGCATTTTCGTGCTCACCGGGCCCGGCGCGATGGCATTCGCCCTGATATTGAACGGGGCCAGCTCAAGGGCCATCGACTTGGTCGCCATGATGACAGCGGCCTTTGAAATTGAATAGATTCCCACGGAGGGTTCCGGCTTATACCCGTCCATCGAGGCCGTATTGATGATGGATCCGCCCCCTTGCTCCTTCATGATGCGGGCCACAGCCTGGCTCATGAAGTAGAGCCCCTTCAGGTTGAGGTTCATGATGGTGTCCCAGAGCCGCTCTTCGCTCTCCAGGATGGTTCCCATTCCCGGTGTACAGCCCGCGTTATTGACCAGGATGTCGATCCTCCCGAATTCCTTCATCACGGAATCCACCAGTGTCTTGATGTTTTCCATCTTTCCGATGTGGGCCGCGATGGGCATGGCCTTCCTGCCCAGTTTCCGTACCTCCGCGGCGACCTCCTCAAGGTCCGGCAGTTTCCTGCTTGTTACGACAACATCGGCCCCCGCCTCTGCCAGGCCAAGCGCGATCGCCCGTCCGATCCCTCTGCTACCGCCGGTGACGACCGCCACCTTTCCTTCAAGAGAAAAACGCGATAAGTCTGTCATGGTGTAACCTCCATTTGATCGTATGTGTTGATAGGGAACAGAAATGTGCTGAAAGTGGAGTTCCCTGCGCGCAGCGCGGGCAGGGAGGGAGGCTCCCGGTCAAAGCCTGAAAAGACAGGGGATGCCCCTACTTTGAAGATTCGACGTACTCCACAATCTTTTTCGCCACCGTATGTATCGTTTCCTCGAATTTGGCCTCGTCCTTCTCCAGCAGCGTCAGCCTGAATCCCGGAAGGGAGGTAAAGAATGATGTCAGCGGGACCACGCAGATCCCCGTGGCTCCGAGGAGATAGTACACGAACCGCTTGTCGTTCTCAATATTGGTGTTCGTTATCTCTTCCACGTAGGCCTTTATGGGCGCGTTCTTTATGCGCAGCTTCTGCTTGTCGTTGAGCACCGCCTCGTTGAAGGCGACCGTCATGTAGAAGGCCCCGTTTGTCCTGTTCACCACGATGTACGGGACATCCTTGAGGATGTTGTACGCTATGTTGGAAAGCCTCTCGTAATGCTTGATCCTGGTGTCCAGGTAGTTCTGATACTCGGGATGGACCATGATCCTCGGTATGGACATCTGCGGGAGTGTCGTGGAGCACACCTCGGACATCTTCTGCGTCAATATCGCTCCTATGTACCTCGCGAATATTTCGTCCTTGTCGGCGTTGTACACCTCTATCCATCCGCACCGTGATCCGGGCCAGGGGAATTCCTTCGATATCCCCTTCATGCTTATCCCGGGGACGTCGCCGATAATGTCCGAGAGGGGGAGGGTTTTATAGCCGTTGTACAGGATATTCCGGTACGTTTCATCGAAGATCAGGAAGAGGTCGTACTTGTGAGCGATTTCCACGATCCTCCTGAGGCTCTCTTCGGGATAGACGAACCCGGTCGGGTTGTCGGGATTGATGACAAGGACGCCGACGATACTGTCATGACTCTTCACCTTTCGCTCGAGTTCCGCGATGTCCGGATGCCAGTTGTGGTAAGGGTTCATCCGGTAGGTGTTCGGCGGAAAGGAGGCATGGTGGATCTCCGCGAGAAGATGGGTGGAATAGGTCGGTTCCGGCATGATGATGCGGGCATCGATCCGGATGGAGCTGTATGCCCTCGCGATCGCGTCGCCGAGGCCGTTGAAGAAGATAATGTCTTCTTTGTTCAGCTGGTATTTCCCCCGCTTGTTTACCTCCTCCGCGAGAAACTCCCTGGTTTCATTCACCCCCTTGGTGGGCGAATAGGCGTACGAGACGTCATCGTTGATGAGCTCCGTCAGGGTCTCCTTCATCCATTCGGGGATCTTCTCCCCCTTGACTACCGGGTCACCGATGTTTTCCCAGGTAACCTCAATTCCGTATTCCTTAAGCTTTTCCGCTATGTTGACAATGTTGCGTATCTCGTACGCTATCCCTGTCCCGCTCTTTGCAATATCAAATCTCATGGCCGTCTCTTTCTCCGAAAGGTTTTGTGTGAAAGACCCGTTACCATAGTATAAGTTACAAAAAAATTCTACAAATAATTTGCGTTTCCCCAGTGTGCGCAGATATGCGTGCCGCAATGATCCTGGGCTTGCACTTCACTATAGCGTCGAGCCGATACCGGACAGGCACACGAGAAGAGGGGACGCCCCTTGACAGAAGCCTGATCAAAGGGGTATAAGAACATACATCAATACACGGGCGGATGTGAGGAAGAGGGGTGAAATCCCCCCGCTGCCCCGCAGCCGTAAAGGGAACGAAAACCCGAAACAGCCACTGTCCCGCGTGCGCGGGATGGGAAGGCGGGTAAGTAGGCTGCCCTGAGCCGGAAAACCGGTCCGCCCGCAGATCCTCGAGGGAGGTGTGTCGCGAAGTGTTTTTCCTTTGTTGCATCCCTAACGATTGTTTAAGAAATGTGGCGATCCTGATCTGCCGGGGTAGTGCTGCGTCTTCGCACCGCTGCAGGTGTGCGTCATGAAGAAATCCATCGTTACCCCGTCAAGGATAGTGGGGATCAGCGCGCTCCTGGCCGTCGTTTTTGTAGTCGTGGGAGTGGTGTCTGTCCTGACCGGAACGGCCGGTATCGGTGCCGCCAGGGTGCTCAGAGGCATTGTATCCGGTTGGCGTGACGGCCACCTTGCCCTGACACCTTCTGAAAAGACCATCCTCTTTTCGATTCGCCTGCCGAGGGTCATCTTTGCCGGCATCGTCGGCGCCGCCCTTTCCACTGCGGGGGTCGTATTTCAGGCGCTCCTCAGAAATCCCCTGGCTGACCCGTATATACTGGGAATTTCGGGCGGCTCCGCCGTGGGGGCGATTATCGGCATCCTGCTCGGCGCGAGTGCCGTCCCTTTCGGTATTCCGGCCCTCGCCTTTCTGGGTGCGATCCTGACGGTGACTCTGGTCTTCGTGATCGGGAGCAGGGAGGGGGGGCTCGATTCCAACACCCTGCTTCTTGCCGGTGTTATCGTCAACGCCTTCTTCTCGGCGGTCATCATGTTCTTTATCTCCACCAGCTCCAGCGCCGATCTGCACACCATCACCTTCTGGCTGATGGGGGATATGAGCCTGGCCGACGGGGGGAAGATTGTACTGATGAGTCTCCTCCTGGCAGTCGGGGCCGGTGTCGTGTACTGCTACGCCAGGCCGCTGAACCTGATCGTTACCGGCGAGGAGACCGCCCTGCAGCTCGGTGTGGATGTGAAGAGAACGAAAATCGTCCTCTTTTTTGCCGGCTCCCTCATTACCGCCGCCGCCGTGTCGTTTGCCGGGATGATAGGGTTTGTCGGTCTGGTTATCCCCCATATGATGAGGATGGTGCTGGGAACGGATCACCGGCTGCTGCTCCCCGCGTCCTTTCTCTTCGGCGCCTCTTTCATGGTTCTGGCCGACACGGTGGCCCGAGTCATGCTTGCCGGCATGGAACTTCCTGTCGGCGTCATCACCGCGCTGTGCGGGGCGCCTTACTTTGTCTATCTCCTGCGAACGAGGAGGATGTAACCGTGCCCATTGTAAAAGTGGCGGATATCGATTTTCGGTACAAAAATATATGGGCGCTGAGGGATATCTCCTTCGAGATCCGCCGGGGAGAGTTTCTGGGTGTCATAGGCCCCAACGGTTCGGGGAAGACCACGCTC
>CAZNBR010000149.1:0-5889 GCA_964571315.1 uncultured Syntrophaceae bacterium | reverse complement strand
CTTAGGATCCAGCCCGCGAAAGCGGATAGGGGTTCAACTCCCCTCTCTCGCACCATACTATAAGGGGATGTGTGATACATATTCCAGGCGTGAGTACCTCAAAATGTGCAAAGGAGTGAGTGAGTGGGTGATATGGCCAGTGAAATAAAGATAGAAGATATCAGTCCCGTCCAGAGAAAACTGTCTTTCGAAGTGCTCTGGGATGACGTGAAAAAGGAACTCGATTCGATATACAAAAAGGTGGGCAGGAGTGCGAAGATTAAGGGATTCAGACCGGGGAAGGCGCCCAGAGCAGTCCTCGAAGTGCACTACGGAGAAAGGGTGAAAGAGGAAACGATATCCAGCCTGGTTACAAAACACTATACCGAGGCCGTTGAAAAGAATAATATAGAGGTTGTGGCACAGCCGGTTATAGATCAGAAGGGGATAACAGAAGGGGAGGGTTTCGTCTTTACCGCCACCGTTGAGGTCCAGCCGGTACTTGACCCCAAGGATTATGCCGGGCTTGACCTGGAGAAGGAAAAACTTGCTGTCACCAAGGCCGATGTCGACGAACGGCTCACGCAGATACGGCAGATGTATGCCACTCTTGAAGATGTCACGGATGACCGGGCGCTTGCCGAGGGTGATTTCGCCCTGATTGACTTTGAGGGAAAGCTCGATGGAGAGGCACGCAAAGAACTGAAGGCCGAAGACTACACGCTCCAGATAGGCTCCCAGAACTTTGTGCCCGGATTCGAGGAACAGCTGATCGGGATGAAAAAGGGGGAGTCAAAGGATATTTCGGTGACATTCCCCGAGACGTACGGTGCAAAGGACATTGCCGGGAAGGAGGTCCTGTTTTCGGTAACCCTCAAAAACATCCGCGAAAAGGTCCTGCCCGAACTGGATGAGGAATTTGTAAAGAACTTCGAAAAGTATGAATCCCTCAAAGACCTGACGGAGGATGTAAAAAAGTCACTTGGGGAAGAGGGACAGGCTCGGATCAGGGCGGAACTGAGAGGCACGATCACTGATAAGCTTCTGGAAAAGAACGAATTTGAGGTTCCTTCCGCCTGGGTGGACCGGCAGATCTATACCATGATGCTGGACGCCCGCCAGAGAATGGTACAGAATGGTATGCCGGACGACAAGGCCGCTGAGATAAGCTACAATCTGCACGACAGATTTAAAGACCAGGCAGCAAAGATGGTCAAGTCGTCGTTTATATTGAGTGAAATTGCGAAGAAGGAGTCGATCGAGGTAGGTGAGGAAGAGGTTGAAGAGAAGCTGAGGGAGCTTGCTCAGAAGTACGCTCAGGATTACGAGTCCGTCAAGAAGGCCTATGAGGGCGATGGGATGAAGGATCGTCTCAAGGACGAACTGCTTGAGCAGAAGACTCTCGATTTTATCGAAGAAAAGGCCACCATAACCACTGCCAAGAAAGGCAAGAAAAAGGAAAAAGGAGAAAAATGATGCCTCTCATTCCTATGGTAATTGAACAGGACGGTCGGGGGGAACGGGCTTTCGATATCTATTCCAGGCTTCTGAAGGACCGGATTATCTTTCTTGGATCGGCTATTGATGACGATGCTTCGAACCTCGTCATAGCCCAGATGCTGTATCTGGAATCGGAAGATCCGGACAGGGATATATCGTTCTATCTGAACACGCCCGGAGGTGTTGTCAGCGCCGGTCTGGCCATATACGATACGATGCAGTATATACGGCCTTCTGTTCACACTATCTGCATGGGGCAGGCGGCAAGTATGGGGGCGCTTCTCCTCGCGGCGGGTGAAAAGGGGAAGAGGAGTGCCCTGCCGAACTCAAGGATCGTCATACATCAGCCCCTCGGCGGGTCGCAGGGGCAGGCGACCGATATCGGTATTCAGGCGAAAGAGATATTGAGATTAAAGCAGGACCTCAATGCAATACTGGCACGGCACACCGGCCAGTCTGTTGAAAAGGTCGAGGCTGATACGGACAGAGATTATTATATGACGAGCAGCCAGGCTAAAGAATATGGTATAATTGACGAAATTATTATAAAGAGAACAAAGGAAGAGGAAGCTTTTCATGGGAAAAAATCCTGATAAGGGCGAGCAGGGACTGCTCTTCTGCTCCTTTTGCGGAAAGACACAGAACGAAGTCAAAAAACTCGTCGCCGGTCCAACTGCCTATATCTGTGACGAATGCATAGACCTGTGCAGATGCATTGTTGAAGAAGACGGCAACCGTGACGTCAAAAACGCCAGGGAAGATATTCCCGAGCCCAAGGACATCAAGAAGTTTCTGGACCAGTATGTCGTGGGGCAGGAGCGCTCGAAAAAGATCCTTTCCGTCGCCGTTTACAACCACTACAAGAGATTGTTTTCAGGGGTTGCATTGAATGATGTTGAACTCCAGAAGAGTAATATCCTCCTGATCGGTCCTACCGGTTCGGGAAAGACCCTCCTGGCACGGACCCTGGCACGGATGTTGGATGTCCCTTTTGCCATTGCCGATGCCACCACCCTGACCGAGGCGGGATACGTCGGGGAGGACGTGGAGAATATCATCCTGAGCCTCCTCCAGAACGCGAATTATGATGTCCAGCGGGCATCGCACGGCATCGTCTATATAGACGAGATCGATAAGATATCGAGAAAATCGGGCAACCCTTCCATCACCAGGGACGTATCCGGCGAAGGGGTTCAGCAGGCCCTGCTGAAGATAGTAGAGGGGACCCTGGCAAATGTGCCTCCCAAGGGGGGCAGAAAACATCCGCAGCAGGAATTCATTCAGGTGGACACCACCAATATCCTGTTTATATGCGGGGGAGCCTTCAACGGCCTGGAAGATATTATCGAAAAGAGAATGCATGCAAGCTCCATGGGATTCGGGGCCGATATCAAGAGCAGGAAGGAGCAGAATGTCGGTGAAATCCTGTCGAGTGTGCGGCCCGAAGACCTTCTGAAGTATGGTCTGATCCCGGAGTTTGTGGGGAGGCTTCCGGTCATCGGTACCCTGTATGACCTCGATGATGAGGATCTGGTGAGGATACTGGTCGAGCCCAGGAATTCCATGGTGAAGCAGTACAAAAAGATGTTTGAGATAGAGGGCGTGAAGCTGACTCTTACCGATGGCGCCCTGAGGGCCATAGCAAAACTGTCCGCGGAACGAAAGTCCGGCGCGAGGGGGCTTCAGTCCATTATGGAGGATACCATGCTGGACATCATGTACGACATCCCCTCACGGGACGACATACGGGAATGTCTTATCAATGAGGGTGTGGTTCTCACCAAAGAAAAACCGATCTTGGTTTTTGAAACAGTCTCCGAGACGGTGGAAGATAACGAACAGGAAAAAACAGGATAATAGAAATCTATGTTTGATTTTAATAGAAAACCGGAAGAAATAAAGAGTGACAAATTGGTGATACCCCTGCTTCCCCTGAGGGATGTGGTTGTGTTCCCCTATATGATCGTCCCCCTTTTCGTGGGCCGGGAGAAATCGATCGACGCCCTGGAGTATGCCATGCAGCATGACAAGGAGATATTCCTGGCTGCGCAAAAGAGCGCCGAGATTGATGAGCCGACGGAAGATGACATCTATACGGTCGGCACCATAGGAAATATCATACAGCTGCTGCGGCTTCCGGACGGGACGGTGAAGGCCCTGGTCGAGGGGAGAAGAAGGGGCGTTGTCAAAGACTATCTGCCCAACGAAGACTTCTTCATGGTCGATGTCGATGAACTGGATGAAAGGTACGCCCCCCAATCAGATACGAAGCTGGAGGCGCTGATACGGAATGTCGTGGAGGCGTTTACAAAATACGCGAAGATCAGCCGGAAGGTTCCCTCTGAGCTGATGGGATCCTTTTCGTCCACGGAGAATCCGTCAAAGCTTGCCGATACGGTTGCGGCACATCTGTACGTAAAGCTGGACGAGAGACAGAAGGTGCTCGAAACAACGGATGTTGCTGAGAGGCTCGAAAAGATATACGCCCTGATGATGGCGGAAATTGAGATACTGCAGGTTGAGGGACGCATCAGAAAACGGGTCAAGTCCCAGATGGAGAAGACCCAGAAGGATTACTATCTGAATGAGCAGATGAGGGCCATTCAGAAAGAAATGGGTGAAGATGACAGCTTCAAGGCCGAGATGCGGGAACTGGAGAAGAAGCTGAAGGAAAAGAAACTGACCGAGGAGGCCCATCAGAAGGTCAAACAGGAGATGAAGAAGCTGAAGATGATGGCCCCCATGTCTGCGGAGGCGACGGTGGTTCGAAACTACGTAGACTGGTTACTGGCCTTGCCCTGGTATGAAAAGACGGAGGACAGAACGGAACTGAAGGAATCCGAGGTGATTCTGGAGGAGGACCATTACGGCCTCAAAGAGGTAAAGGAGCGGATCCTCGAGTATCTCGCGGTTCAGACCCTGTCCAAAAAGAAAAAGGGCTCCATCCTGTGCCTTGTCGGTCCTCCGGGGGTGGGGAAGACCTCCATAGCGAAATCGATCGCCCGGGCCACCAACAGGAAGTTTGTCAGGCTGTCTCTCGGCGGCCTGAGGGATGAGGCCGAGATACGCGGCCACAGAAGGACCTACATAGGGGCCATGCCCGGGAAGATCATCCAGCTCTTGAAAAAGGCTGGTTCGAGCAATCCCGTATTCTGCCTGGATGAGATCGATAAGCTCAGTTCCGATTTCAGGGGAGACCCCGCGTCGGCGCTCCTGGAAGTGCTCGATCCGGAGCAGAATGTCGCCTTTAACGACAACTATCTCGAGGTCGATTATGATCTGTCCGATATCATGTTTATAACAACGGCCAATGTCCTCCAGACGATACCCGCGGCCCTCCAGGACCGCACCGAGGTGATCCGTATCGCGGGATACACCGAGCCTGAGAAACTGAATATCGCAAGGAAATATCTTGTCGCGAAGGAACTCGAAACGAACGGTTTGACCGAAAAGAATATCGCCTTTTCGGAAGGGTCTCTGCTGACGATTATACGGAAATATACACGGGAGGCCGGGGTGCGGAACCTTGAGAGGGAGATAGCCTCCGTCTGCAGAAAGGTGGCCAGGAGGATCGTCACCAATGGAAACACCAGGAAGATCAAGGTGGGGTCGAAGTCCGTAGAGAAGTACCTCGGCATACCAAAATTCAGATTCGGAGAAATCGAGGGAAAGGACAGGATAGGGCTGACGGTGGGCCTCGCCTGGACGGAGGTCGGCGGCGAACTGCTGACGATAGAGTCTTCCGTCATGCCGGGAACCGGCAAACTTACCCTGACGGGAAAGCTGGGAGACGTGATGCAGGAATCCGCTCAGGCCGCGCTGACCTATGTCAGATCACGGGCGGAGGCGCTGGGACTGAAGGAAAATTTCTATAAGGAACTGGATATCCACGTGCATGTCCCGGAGGGAGCCATCCCGAAGGATGGGCCATCCGCGGGGATCGCCATGGCGACATCCATAGCATCCGCGCTTCTCAAAAAGAAGGTGAGAAGCGATCTCGCGATGACGGGAGAAATCACCCTCAGGGGAAGGGTGCTTCCCATCGGCGGGCTGAAGGAGAAATTGCTGGCCGCGCATCGCGGACGTATCAAGACCGTGATCATACCGATCGAGAACGAAAAGGACCTTGCCGACATCCCGGCCAATATCCTGAGAGAACTCGAGATAGTCTTTGTCGAGAATGTGGATGATGTCCTTCAGAGGGCGTTTATCCCGGAGGACAAACCGGAGACGGATCCACGCCAGACGAAATCCGCCGCGGGAGGGGGAGAGGTACAGATACATGCGTAAATATTACTTGACAGGACCCCCTTTTTTGTTTAGGTTGCCACCTTCGGATACAGGAGATTGAACACGTATGGGCGGGTAGCTCAGCTGGGAGAGCGCCACGTTTACACCGTGGATGTCACA
>CAZNBR010000148.1:0-6011 GCA_964571315.1 uncultured Syntrophaceae bacterium | reverse complement strand
GAGGAAAGAACACCACTCGAAGCTATTTACCAGGTCGCGCCCGGAACAATTGTCCGGTTTAACGGTCGGGATATATCAAAACACAAATATTACCAGCCCCCGCTTTCCTTTTATTCAAATAATGGCAACAGTAATTACCGTGAATCAGTCGAGCAGCTTAACGAGATACTGATCAATACATTCAGCCGGATGCTCAATCACGGCGGACATGAAACAGGGGTCTATTTATCGGGCGGTCTTGATTCGACGATGATGGCTGTCCTGTCCACCGAGATTCTCAATAAGCAGATAAAAACATATACCCTGTATGATTCTGAAGATGCGCCGGATCTTGATTACGCGAGAAAGGTGGCGGCTGCTATTGGATCAGAACACAGCGAATTTCATGTCAGCACCGCGGACTATCTTAATGAACTGCCTGATTTCATTTATCACTATGAAAACATCATGGCGGGTGGCGTCTTCGATATTCAGGGCGCTCTGGCCTTTCAGATTCTTTCGAAACACATTTCCCAAAACCATAAGGTAGCATTCAGCGGAGAAGGGGCAGACGAGATGTTCGGCGGGTATTACTGGATTTACACGCATCCCCTTGGTTTTTCGGATAGGATCAGGAAGCGGGCAAAGGATCTGCCCGACGGATCGAAAGTCAGAGACCTTGTAAACAACCTTTTTCCCCAACCGGAAGATGAAAAGGGTTATCGAAAAAACCTCTTTGACACACTGGTGAAAAGCGGGCTTTCGAACTACCATCTCTGGAGTGTTGACAGATCATGCGCCTCTTTTGGGTTTGAGACTCGGCCGCCTTTTCTCTATGACGACATCGCCGAGTTCGCCTTGTCTCTGCCCATAGAGTTCAAGGTCCCTGACAAAAGTGCGACAAAAAGAATATTGAGGGATGCGGCTTTGCCGTATTTGAAGAAATACAATATCGGGGAGATTGCAGGAAGAAAGAAGTACGGGATGCCTGCGGCCTTGGGACAGGTCGGCCCGCAAGTTACTACAATCGTCGAGAGGCTTATTCCTGCTGAAACCATTCGGGATCATCCCTTTGCAGAGTATTGTAAAAGCGCCATGGATGTTCTTATGTTTGACCTCTTTTACTATTTCATGATTCATAAACGGGGGCAATTTGAACCCGGTTTTTCGATAGACGAGTTTTATAAAGGGCGAATCAATGAACGTATGTATGATCGGTAAATTCCCACCCATTCAGGGAGGAATTTCGGCCAAAACCTACTGGATGGCAAGGGGACTTGCTGAAAAGGGAGTGACGGTTCATGTCGTTACAAACGCAAATTGCGTAGAAGAGGAATATCGTATTGATGATCAAGGCCCTGATCTATCTGAAAACCTGAAAGTTCACTACATCGATCCTGATATACCCTGGCACATCCCCTCTTCTGATCTTTACGTCCCGAGACTTTTAGATAAGGCCCTTGAGGTTGTTGAAGACAATCATATCGACATAATCGATACAAATTACCTGATTCCCTACGGGGTTGTCGGCTATCTGCTATCCAAGATAACGGGCATCCCCTATATATTGCGGCATGGCGGAAGCGATATCGCCAAATTCCTGAAGCCGGGTGTTTTCAGCAACCTTCTGCCGGAAGTAATTAGGAACGCTTCGGCAATCATTACTGACAATGAAAACAAGAAATTTTTTAAAGATATCAACTCAAACATCTACACACTTCCGAGATATGTTCCCGATGAGCGTCATTTCAAGCCTGTCGCAGGTTCCCGTGGGATACCGACCTTCGCGTATATCGGGAAAATCAACCACTATTGGAAGTACAAAAGCCTGGACAAGATAGTCGATATTTTCGCCGGTATCGAAGAAAAGCATGCACTCAGCTTCGTCGGTCAGGGGAAAGGATTCGAGGAATTTTCAAGGTTTGCCCAGACTTGTGGCTTGGAAACTCATGAGTTCAGCAAATTTGTTCATCCGTCGAATGTGCCTCAGCTTTTAGGGCGGATTGATTACCTTCTCTGCTTCTCGCAGGATAATCCTACAAAAGATTTTTCCAATATTTTATGTGAAGCCCTCTGGTCAGGCGTCACGATAATCACAGACAAAACCATGGACATAAATGAATATGCGCAATATACACGAGGTCTGCCGGAAAATCAGGTCATACAATTAGATACTCAGGACCTTAGAGAAACGCAGGATAAAATCAAAGACCTTATTCATCGGTGGCATGGTCCCGAGAGATTCAATATAGAAATTGAGTATGGATTTAACCGATACGTAGAAGACAATCTTAAAGCATATCAAGACGCACTGGCAAGCACTCCATAGCCATGAAAATTCTGATCGCTGGGAACGGGTCTCTTTCAGCCGAAAGCTAATGGTAGCGGCTGAAAAGGGGCGTTAGGTACGCAGGGAGAAGTCATGAAGCCGCTTACAGCAAACGAAGGCACGGCGGTCAGCCGCAACCTGTTTTCAGAATCCGCTGGATTGGCTTTCGCACGCGCCGATTTCCCCTGGCACCGTGACAATTCCGGCAGGGTGACGGCTACGTTGAGAGAGTCCTCTCAAGCGCTCGCGATAGACGTCTTTGGCATACTCCCGCAGCTAAGAAGACCATCCCGTATAGTAGATGCGTGGTCAGCCCATTGCGGCTTTAGGCTCACAGGCCCGTGGCTGTCAACTCTTGAAAGACCCGTGCCGCGATCACTGCTTGGCGAACCTCGCCCAACCCAGATTGATGCGTTGTTGGAAAGTGACACTGGCTTAATTCTTGTCGAATGCAAGTTCACAGAGGCAAATGGGGGTTTCTGTTCACAACCGAAGCCCATTAGTAAGAAGTCCCCAAATCGCGGAATGGTGCAGTGCTCTGGCGACTATATTGTACAAACAAACCCAGTGAACCACCTTGCAGCCCGCTGCGCCTTAACTGCCAAAGGGGTACGATACTGGGAGACCGTACCCAAGGTCCTCTCAATACCAAACGACATTGACCATCGGCCTTGTCAGTTCAAGGGTGGCTGGTATCAATGGATGCGCAACCTCGTCTCGTGCCATGCGATGTGTGAAGCCTCAGGAAAGAAGGGCGCATTCCTGGTTGTTTATGCTGATGGCCCTTTCTCAATGTCCCGGAAGATCGCGACTTCCGAATGGCAGGATTTTGTGAACCTAACCGTTGGAGGTTCAGTCCCGTTGAAGGCTGTATCCTATCAACAACTGATCGAGGTGGCGATTGCGTCGGGAGACCCGTCCGATCGTGACCTAATGAAACGGCTACGGGAATGGGTTTATTCGAAGATTGGCGATGTGGCTGCGAGCGCTACCTAGCCTGGGCTTGCTGCTTTCGGGCCCCGGTCGGTCGGTGTGACTTCGGATATCACGCGCCTTGGCCCGCAGTAGAATCGCGGCCGTTAACTATTACAGACGAAAGCTGCTACTTTTTCCTTGCTCTTGATTGTATTGATTTCAGGAAGGCAGCCTTAGCCTGGATGAGCGGAAAACAAGCTGTCAGGTAGTGGCATCTTTCATCCCACATTCAATGATCGGGCCCGATCAGCCACAGTGAAGCTTTGTATTTGGACTGAATGAGTGCGGCTCATAAAAAACGACATACACCGCTCATTCTCTGCGACTAAAGAGACTACTGCCTTCTTAAATTCCTTGTCAAAGGTTCTTCTCTCTCTTCCTTTCCGTTGCACACCCCCAAGTGCCTTTCTCTTACCTCTAACTTTTCAGTGTGTCTATCACTTTGGGGTAACTGCAATGCAAATCTTGACATGCCGTGTCCTCTTACCTACAATTGTTAAAAATTTTTACTTGAAAGGACGGGTATATGGACAAGGATCCGGATAGAGATATGATCGAGCTTGGCGATACAATAGAGAAAGAACCTGAACTAGAGGAGAGCGACTCCGATGAAACATGCGATGATGAGCCTCTGTTTTCTAGTCTCCAGAAAAAAACTCTCTTTATCGGGGGGGCGGTCGTTCTGGTTATCATCATTATTTTCGCCCTCTTGTCATCGAGGGGAAGCGATCTTTCAAAGGCCGATTTCAATGCCTTGATTGAGCGTGTGGATCGCATCGAAGCGCGAGTGACCGATATCGAAGGAATTGAAAAGAGGATTACCGCTTCGCTCCAGGCGCAGAAAGACACCTTTAGGGAGGGTGTAACAGCGGCCGTCGGCACAGGGGGGACGATGGCACAGCAGCTCGATTTGCCTGCCCGGAAAGTGGAGGCGCTGCAACAGAAGATGGGTTCCGTCGTCAAAGAAACTCAGGCTATCAGAACCGGTAGAGCCGAGCCCGTTCAGGCGAAAAAGGCTCAATATCATATGGTCGTGCGCGGTGAAAGTCTCTATCGAATCGCCAGGAAATATGGACTTACCGTGGACGGACTCTGCAAGCTCAATAAGATGACACCCCGTCAGTCAATTTACCCCGGACAGAAACTGCTGGTTTCCACCGCTAAGGACTCATAAGAGAAGTGACAATTGAAGCTCCCCGCCGCAAGCAGCGGGGAATGCGCTCGCTGTTCAGTTCAAAAATTCGGGAGCAGGACATATGTTTCAGGTTTTGAGTCCTACCGAGCATTGATCCGATCGGCCAGGGTTCCCACGGTAACAGCAAACGAAACGGAGTGATTCCAGCGCACCAGCACCCGGAAGTTATCATAAACCAGATAGGCCGGGCCGTTCGGGCCGTCCGGCAGCACCAGCGAAGCATCCAGATCGCGTTGCGGCAGACGCCTCCCATTAAGCCGGCGGACCCCGAGATCTTGCCACGCAGCCAGCGACAAGCGCTTATCCAATCCCGCGTGACGGGGGTTGAAACCGGCAGGGAGATTCACCGGACGCCCCCAGGTCTGATCGTTGCGCCACCTCTCAGTCGCCAGATAGTTGGCTGCCGAGGCCAGTGCGTCGGGAATCGATCCCCATACATCGATGCGCCCGTCGCTATCGGCATCAACGGCATGCCGCAAGAAGGTCGAGGGCATGAACTGGTACTGCCCCACGGCTCCGCTCCAGGAACCGCGCATCCGGGGCAAAGATATATGCCCATCATCGAGAATGCGCAGGGCCTGCATCAGTTCGCGGCGAAAGTAGCTGCCGCGCCGCCCGTCATACGCCAGGGTGGCCAGGGCATGAATCACCGGAAATCTGCCGGTGTGCTGACCATAATGGGTTTCGATCCCCCACAGGGCAACCAGGAAGCGGCGCTTCACAGCGTATTTTCCTTCGATTTTTCCCAGCCAGGTCGGATACCGCTTGAGCATCCACTGCCCCAGTTTCACCCGTTCCGGGGTGACCCTGGCGGCCAGATATTCAGTGCAGGTCTGCATGGTTTCCGGCTGGCTGCGATCCAGTTCAATCACCCGTGGCAGCGGCCCTTTCATATCCGCAAAGGCGCTTTCCAGAAGATTCGCGGAAATCCCAGCAGCACGGGCTTCAGCCCGAAAATCTTCCAGCCAGCGGGGGAAATCTCCGGGTCTGGCTGTGGCGGGCGAAAGAAGGATAAACCCGACACAAAACAGCAGCAGGATAAGCGTAAGCCGTAATCGTTTAAGCGCCCTGGCCACTATTATGACAGACAATTTTGTCGCCCCCTTCGGGTTCTATCATCTCAGGACCGAAGACCACCCGGCTGATTCCGCGCCAGATATCCTCGACCAAATTCATGTTTTTTTACTGATGCAAGGGACATGCCTCGGGCACCTGTTTTTGAATTAATTGAGTCGAGCAGACTGGTTCCTCCCGATGCTGTAGGGTGATGTTTGTTTCTCCGTTGCCGTCTGGCTTCCTGGCGGCCACAGTATTTTAACTATTTACGTTTGTAATCTTGCATAGTTCTGAAATTTTATCAACTGAAAACTACTAGGAAAAAACCTTAACACGGATGAGCGGGAAACAAGCTTTCAGGTAGTGGCATGTTTCATCCCGCATTCAATGATCTGGCCCGATCAGCCACAGTGAAGCTTTGTATTTGTAGAACTAAACCGCTTCGCGGTAGCCATCCCATCGCCTGTTTCATCGAAT
>CAZNBR010000147.1:0-6077 GCA_964571315.1 uncultured Syntrophaceae bacterium | reverse complement strand
CGTCTGAATCCGGATATACGGCGGGTTACCGATGACCACATCAAATCCTCCAGTTCCCATAATCTCCGTGAATTCGGCGTGCCAGTCAAAGGGATTGACCCGCCGGATCTCTTCCTCGTCCGGCAACAGCTGTCCATCGAGGTAGTCCGGGCCGATGAGGGAGTTGCCGCACTTGATGTTGTCGCCGAGGTCGGGGAGCGCCCGTTCGCGCCAGAGCGTCAACTGCCTGTTCAGTGTGTCCTGGTTCTCGTTTTCGAGAACCCTCAAAAGGAGGGAGAGCTTCGTCACCTCCACGGCCTGCTGGTCGATATCGACGCCGTAAATGTTGTTCAGGAGTATCCTTTTCTTCTCGGCGGTGGTGAGAAGCCAGTCGCCCCCCTGTCCCTGGAATATGGCATCCGGGTCGCTCTTTCTCTTTCGTTTGCCTTTGGGGGGCGGAACAGTCGGCAGCTTTCCGGTGCGCTCCATCTCGCCTTTGTAGCAGCCGAGGTGCCAATCCAGAAGGTACCGGTACGCGCCCAGCAGGAAGGAACCGGAGCCGCATGCCGGGTCCAGTATCCTGATGTCGGCAACGTCTTTCGGAGTCTTGCCTTCGAGGAGCTTGCCGACGGTGTTCTTCACGATGTAGGAGACAATATACTCCGGGGTGTAGTACACGCCCCCGGCCTTACGGACTTCCGGCTTCTCCTCGATCTTCGCCTGATGCCCCGCGGTCAGGCGGATGGTCTTTCCGAGAAACTGCTCATACGCGTTTCCGAGCACCTCCACGGGCAGAAGGCTGAATTCGTAGGGGCATTTTGGATAGTACAGGTTCTGGATTATGGCCTTCAGGACCTTGTCATCGAGGCTTAATTCGGGTGTGAGGACATCCGGATGGGAGACGTCCCCCTTCTGCGTCGTGAAATGGAAAAGGCCGGAGTTGTACCGGTCGTCGGCCTTGCGATAGACTTCCACCAGGCGGGGATATATCCGTGTGCCGTTGACGAGGGCCTCCAACTGCCCGTAGTTCTCAATGCCGCGATCCTCGCACATGCGCAAGAAGATAAGACGGTCGATCGTCATCTGGACCGCGAAATTGAGCTCCCGGACGGTCAGGCTCGGATTGCGCAGGGCAAAGTTGTGGGCCAGCGCCAGACGCCATTGATCCAGATCGGCGAGGAAGTCCCTGTCGATTTCCGCCGTTCCCCGTTTTCCCCTGGCATCCTGCGCGTACTTGTCGAACGACCCGCGCAGGATTGATTCACGATGGAATACCGAGCTGATCTCGTCCCACTTGTCGGCATAGTCGCGGAAGGTGTAGTACCGAATGCGGTCGGCTGATGGCTTGTCCTTGATCGATGGTTTGGCGCGGCATCCGTAGACGATGAATTCCTCGAAATCGGTCAGGATGGAGATCGGAAGACGGGCACTGTAGGCGTATCGGCGCAGTTGGAAGGCCGGGGCGGGGTCGTCCTTGAGATTGACGGATGGCTTTTTGGTCTCGACGAAAAACTTTCGTGTTCCCCCGATGCGGAACGAATAGTCGGGGGCCTTTGTGGCTCCGGCGACCTTGACCGCATCCTCGTGGATCACGTCACGATATGCCAGGGCGTACCCTGCCTTATTATCGACATCCCACCCAAGCGCCTTGAAGAATGGATTGACGAACTCAACCCTGATGAGGGTCTCGTTGTATGTCGGGTTCTTGTATTCGTCGATGTTCCGATCAAATTTTTCGATCAGATCCAGAACGGCTTGCGGGACATCGCCCATCGTCTCCTATACCTTTTCCTCTCGGTTGAATCCGGTATTGATGCCCTTGAGAAATCCGCGCAGTTCCTTCATGTCTCGTTCCGGGATCAACTCGATCCGCCCGTCGTATTCCACGACGTGCATCTTTTGACCGGGGCGGATATTCAACGTCTCCCGAAGTGTTTTAGGTATGACGACCTGATATTTCGATGATATGGTTACTGTGTGCATGTCATAGCCTCCATCGATCCATCGCGCATTACCATAATACAATCAATATGATTTGGCAATCGTATTCCGACCCGATACGGTTAACTCGATAGAAAACACCGAGGAATTGAGAATCTTGTAAAGCAGTACATTGTGGCCGCCAAGTTCCCCACAAACACAGAACCCCACCTCTGTATGAGAAACGGTATCATTCGTGAGAGGTTCCTTTGCTAGCGTATTTGTCCGGTTTGTCGGTGAACCGGTTGGGCTATTTATGAGGTATTTTGTGGCAGGATCAGCACCTAAATGTCCTGTTTGAAACAAGCGCTCGAATATTCCTAACCAACCGGATAACGGCTGCTTACGAACATTATTACAGAATCCCTCGAGATGGGGATGTCCTGTTTGTGTCCTGTTTGCAAACCATGCAGTCATGTTTTTACCTGTGTTTCCGTGTCCTGTTTGTGTCCGGTTTCCTTCCGATGACATAATATGCACTTCGCCCCGTGGTACCGATCTTTTGAATTATCCCTATTGAGGTAAGAACTTCGAGATCACGCGCAGCTGTTCTCACTATGGTGCCGGTGATTTCCCGATACTCCCGATTTGTGATGCGCCCGTGCTGTTTCAAATGGGTAAGGCCTTTCTGTTGCCGTTGATTAAATCCGTACTTATTCATCAACTGTTCCGTCAGCCAGTTCCGCCAGAGGGTCACAACAAAATGGGGGCCACTTTGCTTAAATCCGGGTTCAGGAAGGCCCGCGCTCGAACAGTCGGAAATCATGTCGGTGGTACCCGTTCCGGCCTTTTCGGCATACTGAACGCGGAACAGCGGCTCGGCGATCAGGGGATTGCGGGGGATCGGTCCGTGGGGTTTTCTCAGCAGTTCGGGCGTGAGTCCCGGCGGGAGTTCTCCCGGATTCCACACCTCCACCCGATCAACGAACACCAGAACCTGAACAAAGCCGGTGCTGCGGTAATTCCGGTGAGTCACGGCATTGACTATGGCTTCGGTAATGACTGAACGGGGAATTTCATCCCCCACCGGGGCCTGCGTTCCCGCCGCACGCGTTCCGACCCGGCGGTCTATTTTCCCGAGGACAAACTCGACAGCCTGATCAATCACATCAAACAGCGTCCCTTCGTAGGGTTGCTGGGACGCAATCGGCTTTCGCTTTTCCGTTCCGTAAAAGTGGAAGCAATGTACCTGGGCGTTGTTGAAAAACCGGGAGGGCCTCTTCCCGAAGAGAAGCACTGCCGCGTTCGTCGGGTGTCCGTCCCGTAGCAGATTGAAGTTCTGTAAAACCGCCTTCGGAACACGCGACCCTTTCAAGGTCAGCCGACCCTTCGCCTTCGCCGTCTCCAGAAACGCGGTAATCTGTGTATTGTTGATATCCCGTAGCGTCGCACCCGGGCAGATGGTGTTGTCAAAAGGCGTGGTTCTCAGGGCTCCCCCGCGTTCAAGGAAATCAACGAGGCTAGCATATACTTCGCGGATCAGGCCGGGGATATCGGCAAAACGACGGCGCGTGAGTTGGTTGCCCGCCTTACGAATCAACTCCACCATTGCGGGCTCACGCCCCGCGTCATCATCACCTTTGACAAAGACTAATCGTTCCCGGCCGGTTTCCGTGGCATAGTCAAATTCCAATTCGGTCGGAGATTTTCCATCCGGATTTTTCCAGCCATATGTATTACCCAGTATGGCAAGGTAAATATCGCACTGCTCGACCTCGGCCAGATAGATATCATCCGGTTTACGGTCTCTGGCGGGGATATCCTCAAACAAGAATACTCCCCCGATGAAACGGCTCAATAAAGGATCCTTTGTAATAAAATCCTTTATCGCACGCCGTTCTTCGGCAAGCTCTTTCTGCACACTGCTGATGAAAATCCGCTTTTTCATGTTTCGCTTCTAATATGGCAACGCACTATCGGGTTTTCATGCCGGACCCTCGTGCGCGGTTGATTCCCCACAAACACAGAACCCCGTCTCTGTGTGAGAAACGGGGTTCTGGGGTCATCTGTCCATAGGTCCCTCTTGTTGGTGTTGAAAAAAGCAAATCCGGGTATCGGACTTTTCTGAATGAACGCAACGGTTGGATAGTACGACTTTTGTAAAAAATGTCAAGGAGTTTCAGGGAATGCGATTTTCCGCAGGCGTATCGTTTTAACTAGTTTTCTCAATCCACTCTGAAAAAGCCCTTTCCCTTGATATTTTGCATTTGAAATGCATAATCTCCACCAAAAGTGGAAGCAGAAGGAAAGATTGTCCCCATCGAGATAAAACTGTCTGCCACACCGCGTCCAGCCATGGCTTCTGCAATCAAGACATTACAGAAAGACCTGGAAGGGGCATCAATGCCGGGATATGTGGTGCATCCGGGCGATATCAGGCTGCCCTTAGCCCCCGGCGTGACTGCCCTGCCGTTCGCGGAGCTGTAGCCATTGTTCTCAAAAAGACCATGACGTGGACGCTATTTTTCTCAGCGACTGCTTGCTTAATCAACCCTGGAAAAGGCCTTCTGTTTCGCGCCGCAGACGGGGCAGGTCTCCGGGGCCTCGTTCTCATGGGTATAGCCGCACACCGAGCAGACATAGTAGCAGTCAACATCAGACGGTTTATCAAGGTTGTCGAGCATCTTCTGATATAGCCCCGCGTGGACCTCCTCGACCGCATTGGCGTACGTGAAGCTTCTTTCCGCCGCCTTGTTTCCCTCTTCCCTGGCGGCTTCGATCATCCCGGGATACATCGACTTGAATTCGTGGATCTCGCCTGCTACCGCCTCTTTTAAATTTTCAGGCGTGTCGTTTATCCCGCCAAGGGCCTTCAGATGCGCGTGGGCATGCACGGTCTCGGCCTCTGCCGCGGCCCTGAACAGCTTTGCGGCATGGGGATATCCCTCCTTATCCGCCTGTTTTGCAAAGGCCAGATATTTTCTGTTTGCCTGGGATTCTCCCGCGAATGCCTCCTGAAGATTTTGGTCTGTTTTGCTCATTGTTTTTTCCTTTCAAAAGGTTATTTGAAAATGGGGAACAATTATAGCCCATGCAAGCCTCCGGGCAAAGTAACTTTTGGATTGTTGCTGTCTATTCAAATATTTTACCGGGGTTGAGTATCTGGTTGGGGTCGAAGATATTCTTGATCGCCTTCTGGATGCGGATGCTTTCCGCGGAGAGCTCCATCGGGAGGAAGCGTCTCTTGGCGATCCCGATCCCGTGTTCGCCGGAGATGGTCCCGCCCATGGAAAGGACTCTTCGAAGCAGGGCTTCGATCCCTTCCTCTATCCGGTCCCGGCTCTTCTGATCTTCGGCGGTGATGTTCACGTGGATGTTTCCGTCCCCGGCATGGCCGAAGGAGTAAATCTTCATCCCGTACGTCTCTTCGAGTCCGCGGAGGCCGCCGACCAACTCCGCGATCTTTCCGATGGGAACAACGACGTCCTCGTGGAGGTAGAGCGGATACCGCTCCTCGATCCGCAGGGAGACCGCCCGGCGGATATCCCAGATTCGGGCCCTCTTGAGGGAATCGGGGGCCATGATGACGTTGGCATCGCCGCACTCCATGCAGATCCCGCCGATGGTCTCCATCTGCCTCTCTATGACATCCTGGACGCCGTCCGTCTCGATAATGAGCATGGCCTTCGCCGTCTGTGCCTCCTCGAAGGGGAGCAGGTCTTTCGTTATCTCAAGGCACCGGTCATCGAGGAATTCAGCGGCGCAGGGGACATGTCCCCGAATCAGCATGGCGGTGACCGACTCCATGGCGGATGTGAGCCGGGGAAAGAAGGCGACCAGTGTGGTTATCGCCTGTGGGCGGGGTATCAGTTTGAGGATCAGTTTCGTGATGACGCCCAGCGTTCCCTCCGAGCCGAGGAGCAGGTGGCGCAGGTCGTAGCCGACCACCCCCTTTCTCGTCCGCACGCCGGCCTCGATGATCTCGCCCGACGGGAGCACCGCCTCAAGCCCGAGAACGTAGTCCCGGGTGGTGCCGTATTTGACACAGGAAGGACCGCCGGCGTTCGTGGCGGCGTTGCCGCCGATGGAGCAGGTGTCCAGGCTCGCGGGATCGGGGGGATAGAAGAGGCCTTTCTCCTTTACGGCATTCTGGAGGTCGAGCGTGACGACGCCCGGTT
>CAZNBR010000146.1:0-6077 GCA_964571315.1 uncultured Syntrophaceae bacterium | reverse complement strand
TGATTTATCAGGATCAACGAGGTTTCCTATTTTTTTGGTGGTGGATCAAGGCCATGCACGATGAGAGGTATCAATCAATCTCCGTTGCGTACGAGGCACGGAGATAATCAGGGGTCAGGGTTATTATATCAGAGATATCACTATTACAAAACCTCTTCCGCCCCACGATGCCTACCGCGCACGCCCTTACGTGGTTAAAGCGCGACGGGGCAAAGGACGATCGGCCCGGCAGGACGTCATTGATAAGGGCTCGGTACTTCTCCGCTCCGCCACCCAGGAATACGACCTCTCCGCTTATTGCGCCTAGAAATCCATCCGGGCGTACGACGCATTCCTGGAGCGTCTTTTCATAGGTATCCGGGCCGGAGGGAAGATAGAGCGCCGTGTACACCTCTCCCCTCCCGGCGTCCACCATGGGGCAGATGGTAACCCGGGTATCGGCATGCGCAACATTCAGGACAAGGGCATCCAGGGTGCAAACGCCGACAACCGGTTTCTGCAGAACGAATGCCAGACCTTTAACGGTACTTATTCCCACCCGCAATCCCGTAAAGGAACCGGGACCAACGGTAACGGCAAACAGGTCTATCTGCGTCTTCTCGATCCCCACGGAGGCGAGCAGCCTTTCGATTGCCGGCAGGAGAACCTCCGCGTGGTTCCGGCCGGTATGAATAAAAAGCTCGGCACGGATGTCGTCGTCCTCAAGGAGCGCGACACTCGTCGTTGTAACAGAGGTATCCACAGCGAGCGTGATCATAGTTACTATCCCAGTATCCTCGCTATGTCGTTATAGAAGACGAATATCATCAGGAGTATCAGAAAAAAGAATCCCACCTGCTGCGCTATCTCCCTCCACCTCATGCTGACGGCTCTCCCTGTAGCGGCTTCTATCAGAAAGAAGCAGATATGTCCTCCGTCGAGAACAGGCACGGGCAGGAGATTTAAAACCCCCAGGTTTACGCTCAATACCGCCATCAGGAATATAAAGGGCAGCAAGCCCTTGCGGACCTCTGAACCAGCCATCTGCGCGATCAGTATGGGCCCGCCCAGTTCCTTAGGAGAAACAACGCCCTGCAGTATCTTGACCATGCCGAGAAAGGTAAGCCTCGTCCACCCCCATGTCTGCTCAATCCCGGCAGAAAGAGCGCCAATCGGACCCTTTCGTTCCATAACCGTTTCATCGGAAATACCGACTCCTATCCGAAAGGTATCGATCTCTTCGCTAAAGATATTTTTCGATTTTACCGGCTGAGGGGTCACGTATACATCGAAGACCCTATTCTCACGATCTATCCGGATCTTGAGTTGTTCACCGTTGCTCTCGGCCACGGCACGGGCCAGTTCCGACCAGCGCGAGATCGCCTTGTCATTGATGGCAACAATACCGTCACCGCTGAGCACACCGGCCTCAAAGGCCGCGCCGCCCTCCTGCACGACTCCGATCCTGGAGGTCGAAACGGGGACTCCGATAGCGTACACGACGGCAAAAGCAAGGATGGCAAAAAGGAAGTTGAACAGGGGGCCTGCCGCTACGATCGCTATCCTCTTGAACACGGGCTGTTTCGAGAATGACCGCTTCTCGTCATCGGGGGGCAGTTCCTCCTCATCTTCCGATTCGCCCAGCATCTTGACATATCCTCCAAGGGGTATGGCTGAGAGGATGTACTCTGTCTCTCCTATCTTTCTACCGATCAGGCGGGGGCCGAAGCCGAGCGAAAATTTCAGCACGCCCACACCGGACCACTTCGCCACGAGGAAGTGCCCCAGCTCATGCACGAAGATCAACACCCCCAGCAGGATTATCACCGACACAATATTTATACCAATCAAGAGATCCTTCCTTTCTCTACGGCCTCCAGGGCTCTGGTCCGTGCCCACCTGTCCGCCTCAAGGACATCCGCAATGCTGCCAATATCCTGCGTCCGATGGGATTCAAGGACCTCTTTTACAAGAAGGGGGATATCCCCAAACCCTATCTTCCCCCGGGTAAAGGCCTCCACGGCCACCTCATTCGACGCATTCAGAACCGCCGGTGCAGTTCCACCCTTCCCGGCCGCTTCAAAGGCGAGACCCAGCGCCGGGAACTTGACAGGGTCGGGGGGCAGAAACTCCAGCGTTCCGATATTGCATAAATCGAGACGAGGTAAGGCTCCCGGCACCCGTTGCGGATACGCGAGGGCATACGATATGGGCCCCCTCATATCGGGGACCCCCATCTGTGCGATGACGGAACCATCAATATATTCAACCATCGAGTGCACGATGCTCTGCGGATGGATACAGACGTCTATCCGTTCCCTGTCGATGCCGAACAGCCACATGGCCTCTATGATTTCAAGGCCCTTGTTCATCATGGACGCAGAATCTATGGTAATCTTCCGGCCCATTTCCCAGTTGGGGTGTCTGAGCGCATCCTCGAGTCGTATATCCGCAAACCTCTCCATGGGAAGGCTGAAAAAAGGGCCCCCCGATGCCGTAAGGATGATCCTTCGCACCTCTCTTCTGTTGTGACCCGCCAGACACTGAAAAATGGCGCTGTGTTCACTGTCAACCGGGATGATCTTCACCCCGCGCGAGGCGGCCCTGTCCATGACCAGACCCCCTGCCATAACCATCGTTTCCTTGTTGGCAAGGGCGATGTCTTTCCCCGCATCAATAGCCGCAATTGTCGGAGAAAGCCCCGCCGCCCCGGATATGGCAGACACGACCATATCCACTCCCTTGTGCGACGCAACTTCTGCGCATCCGGATTCACCCGACAGTATCTTAACCGCAGCCGGGTGCCCGAGCATTTCACCCAGCCGACAGGCATGATCGTCATCAATAACAGAGACCATCTCCGGCCGGAATGTGTCTATCTGTCTCTTGAGAAGCGCAAGATTTCTGCCCGCGGAAAGGGCGACCACCTTGAACCGGGAGGGGTTCCCGGCTATGACATCCAGGGTGCTCACCCCTATAGAACCTGTTGATCCCAGAATGGATATGGTTTTCATCTAATCACTAAGACACGGTAATAGTACACAAAGGGAATGAGGAAGATGAGGAAGTCCAGACGATCCAATATCCCTCCGTGACCCGGAAGGAGGAACCCGGAATCCTTGACCGTAAAGGTCCTCTTGACGGCCGATTCACAGAGATCTCCCAATTGACCGATAATGCTCCCCAGAAAACCGAGAGTTATCGCGTGAATAAGCAAAAGATCATGAAAAAACAATATCTTAAATAACACGCATCCGAGTATTGTGCCGACAGTGGACCCGATTGTCCCCTCTACCGTCTTTCCCGCACTGACCGCAGGCATCAGCTTTGTCTTCCCCAGAGACTTTCCGACATAAAAAGCGGAGATGTCCCCCAGAAAGGCGGCACATATAACAAAAAATATCCAAACGGCCCCATCTTCAGAACACCTGAGCGGAATAATATGCGACATGAGAAGGGGTATATACATGAAGCCGAATACGACCCTGGCGAGCGCGTCGAAGTCGGCCAGCCCGTCCTTCATCCTCAGGAGAAAGAGGAGGAAAACGATGATAAGCGAAAAAGTTACCGTGGCGAACATCAACTGGGCGCCCCCCAGGTATGCCGACAGGGGTATCAAGAGAGCTATTACTAATCCCTCGGTTTTTTCCCAATAGTACTTCCCCTTGAAGACCATGGAGTTATACTCAAACACACCCCCCGCTATGAGCAGGGCGATAACCATGGAAAAGAGAAGGCACGAACCGTACAGGATGAGCACAACGAGCAGGGGCACTGCTACAATCCCTGTGATCCACCTTTTTGCATGGGGGCCCATACTATTAATCCCTTCATAATTGATCGCTTATCAGGCCGAAGCGCCGTTCTCTTCGCTGATAATCCACGATGGCCTCTATCAGGTCATCCTTTGAAAAGTCGGGCCACAGGGCATCCGTGAAATAGAGTTCCGTATAGGCCATCTGCCACAAGAGGAAGTTGCTCAACCGGTACTCTCCGCTCGTCCGTATCAGCAGATCCGGATCGGGTATATCCGCGGTGTACAGGTACTGCGAAAAAAAGCCTTTCGTGATCGTTTTTTCGTCGATATCCGACGATTTACTGTCCCTGAGAACCCCTTTCACCGCACGTATAATCTCGTCTCTGCCGCCATAGCTCAGGGCAAGGGTCAGAACCATCCCGCTGTTTTCGGATGTTTCTTCCATCGCCCTGGAAAGCGCATCCCTGACCGTCTGTGGAAGTTTTTCGGTATCCCCTATCGTAAAAAGCCGTATGCCGGTCTCTTTCATCTCTCCCAGCTCCGCCCTGAGATATGTCTCAAGGAGCGATATCAATGCCCGTACCTCATTTTTCGGGCGCTGCCAGTTTTCAACCGAAAATGCATAGAGGGTAAGATACTGAATTCCCAGTTCACGGCAGGTTTGCACCGTGGTTCGAACCGATGCGGCGCCCTTCTCGTGCCCCATTCCCCTCTTCAGCATGTTTTTCTTCGCCCACCTGCCGTTACCGTCCATGATGACGGCTATGTGACGCGGGAGCTTTTCTTTGATAATTCTATGCATACGAACTTTCCGATCTCGTGATCAAGTACCACAGCACCCTGGCATTTTCAACCGGTATCTTCAGGGCGGCATTCGCGCTCTGCGCACAAAAAAGGGGCCCGCAGGCCCCCGTCATCCATCGCCGGTTTGCGCTATATCTCCATGATCTCGGCTTCTTTGGCGGCGAGGACCTTGTCTGCCTTATTGGTATAATCATCGGTTATCTTCTGCACTTCTCCTTGGCAATCGTGCATGTTGTCCTCCGATATATCGCCGTCGGTTTTCAGTTTTTTGAGTTCGTTGTTGGCGTCCCTCCGGGCGTTTCTGAGCCGTACCTTGCTCTCCTCCGCCATCTTTCGTACGACCTTTACCAGTTCCTTTCTCCTCTCCTCCGTAAGAGGGGGGATGTTGATCCTGATAACCTTCCCGTCGTTATTCGGAACCAGTCCCAGATCGGATTTCTGCACGGCCTTTCCGATGGCGTCTATCGCTCCCTTATCCCACGGAGAGATGAGAATCAGCTGGCTTTCCGGGGTGGAAAGGGTGGCGATCTGGTTAAGGGGCGTTATGACGCCGTAATAATCCACCTTGATACCGTCAAGGAGTGCTACCGACGCCCTCCCCGTACGCACCTTGTTAAACGATCTCTCGAGGGACTGGATATCCCCCTCCATGACCTCTTTCAATTCCTCGAATATCAGATCCGTCATTTCTCATCCCTCACAACAACGGTGCCGATGGGCCTGCCACAGACAACCCCCCTGATATTTCCCTTCTTTTCGAGGTTAAACACGATAAGGGGAAGGTTATTGTCCCTGCACATGGAGACCGCCGTTGAATCCATAACCTTCAGATCCCTGGTCAACACCTCGGTATACGTTATTCTGTCAAATATCCGGGCATCTTTTTCTTTTACAGGGTCCTTGTCGTAGATACCATCGACCTTGGTGGCCTTGAGGATGGCACCCGCCTGTATCTCCATAGCCCGCAGGGAAGCCGCCGTGTCTGTTGTGAAATACGGTCTTCCGGTACCGCAGGCGAAGATAACCACCCTTCCCTTTTCCAGATGCCGGGTCGCCCTCCTCTTTATAAACGGTTCCGCTATTTCTCTCATCTCAATGGCAGTCTGAACCCTTGTTGGAATTCCATGCTGTTCAAGGGCATTCTGAAGCGCCAGGCTGTTCATCACGGTGGCAAGCATACCGATGTAGTCGGCGGACACCCTGTCAATCCCCTTGGTACTCGCCTCCACCCCGCGAAAGATGTTTCCGCCGCCGATTACAATGCCTATCTGGACACCGAGGGCCTGAACATCCCCGATCTCCTCCGCCACGAACTTCAGCATATCCGTATCGATCCCGAACGAACCCTTCCCCAGGAGCGCTTCACCACTCAGTTTCAGGAGGATCCTCTTGTATATGGGCTTATCCATTATCGTTCAAGCCTAATCCGGGAAAGCCGGAACCTAAGGTTTTTATGATTAAAATGATTAATTAAGGATTATTTCCTTACTCCTTACTCCTTACTCCTTACTCCTTACTCCTTACTCCTTACTCCTTA
>CAZNBR010000145.1:3810-6096 GCA_964571315.1 uncultured Syntrophaceae bacterium | reverse complement strand
GAACAACGTGTTCTCCATGGGAGGGAAAGTCGCCGTCTCCGGCATTGTCGGATCCGACACCATGGGCACGTGGCTGTTCGATACGTTGCAGAAGATGAACATCGATACGGCAGGCGTCATCGTGGAACAGGGGCGCCCCACCATAGTCAAAACAAGGGTCATCGCGCACAACCAACAGGTGGTGAGATTTGACAGGGAGGACAAGGGCCCGGTTACCCAGGACAGTCTTCAGAGGGTCATAGCGTATATAAAATCAATAAAGGACAGCTTGGGGGCGGTGATCATCTCGGATTACAATAAGGGGGTCTTTTCAGAACAGCTCGTCAGAGAGATACGGGAGATAACTGCAAAGCGGGGAATCATCCTGTGCATCGATCCCAAGCAGAGCGATTTTTCCCTGTACCGCGGGTGCGATCTGATAACCCCCAACCGCCAGGAAACGGAGCGCGCACTCGGCAGGGAGATTGAGAGGAGCGACGACCTGACACGGGGTGGCACGGCGCTCCTCACGGACTTCGGCTTCAGGGCGCTTCTGGTAACAATGGGCGAAGAGGGGATGACCCTCTTTGAACATGACGGCGCCGTCACACACATTCCCGCTGTCGCCAGGGAGGTCTTCGATGTAACGGGCGCGGGAGATACGGTAATAGGGGTCTTTGCCCTCTGCGTTGCGGCTGGGGCAACATTCACGGAGGCGGCCGTTCTTGCCAATCACGCAGCCGGCATCGCGGTCGGCAAGGTGGGGACGGCACCGGTTTACCGGGATGAATTGAAGAAGGCACTATGAGCAGGCCAGCCCTCCCTGATCCGGTAAAGATAGTATCCAGCGTCTTCTCCGGGAGCACGGATATATTGCACAAAGCCATAGCAGTCCTGTCCGAGAGCTTGGGGGAAATTGATTACGTAAGCGCCGTGCTACCCTTTACATATACCGATTACTATGCGAAAGAATCGGGGCCTTCCCTTGCCAGGCGTTTTATCTCTTTTGAAACCCTTGTGCCCCCCGATACGCTCCCCGACATAAAGCTGTTCACGAACAGGGTGGAAGAAAAATTTGTGAAAGATGGCAACCGGCTTGTCAATATAGACCCGGGGTATCTGTCTCAGGCCCATCTGATCCTTGCCACGGGAAAGGCCTACACGCATCGTCCCTATATAAGGGATGGCATATATGCCGATCTGACCCTCATCTTCGTGAATCATACCTTCCGGAGGCTCGAGTGGTCTTACCCTGATTATGCGGACGAAAACACCATAGTGATGTTCAACAATATACGCGAGAGATATATCACACAACTGGCCCGGAAAAGAGTGCAAAAAATCACGTAACGATGTAACAATACACACAGCGAGAACGGAACAGTCATATTGTCTCGTCCGACCCAGGAGAAGAATCTATGATACGAAGCATGACAGGCTACGGAAGGGCGGAATCCGTCTTTGCGGGGAAAAAACTGGTCGTAGAAATCAAATCCCTCAACCACAAAAACCTTGAAAGCAGCGTGCGGCTCCCTGCCTTTCTCGGCTCTCTGGAGATACAGATCAAGAAGAGGGCGGGAGAACGGATCTCCCGGGGGAGAGTTGAGGTGAACGTCAGGATAGATTCAGACCCTGGTGCAAATGGTGGAGACAGGCTGGAGGCAAACACCCCCCTCATCAGCAGCTATTATGCCCTGCTGACCAGTCTGAAGGAAACATTTAACCTCGCCGGTGAGATCACACTCGATACCCTCGCCAGGCTGAAGGGCGGCATCTATGCGTCGGAAACAGAGATCGACCCTGAGGAGATATGGAGTACCATAGAAGCGGCACTGGACGATTCCATCGATTCCCTCGTGCAGATGAAGGAGGATGAAGGCAGGCTCCTCTGTGAAGATTTCACTGCACGTCTCGATACAGTCACAACCTGCATAGAGACATTAAAGGCACGGGTCCCGGAGGTGGTCAAAAATTACCAGGAGAGGCTTTCGGCACGAATCCGGGAACTGGCGGACGGCATGGAATGTGATGAATCAAGGCTGATCCAGGAAGTTGCGATCATGGCCGAAAAGAGCGATATCACCGAAGAGGTAGTCCGCCTTGCAAGTCACATGAAACAGTTTGGCGAGATGCTGGGCAGCGATGAGGCCATCGGCAGGAAAATGGATTTTCTGCTGCAGGAAATGCACAGGGAAATAAATACGATCGGTTCCAAGAGCAACGACCTTGCCATATCCGGCACCGTCATAGAGATAAAGACGGAACTTGCCAAACTGAGGGAGCAGGTCCAGAATATCGAGTAACACA
>CAZNBR010000145.1:0-3710 GCA_964571315.1 uncultured Syntrophaceae bacterium | reverse complement strand
CCGTCATGGATTGGACAGCATGAAACATACCGACACGCAGGGACTCCTCATGGTCATTTCCGCCCCTTCAGGCACCGGGAAAACCACACTCTGCAAAAGGCTCCTGGCTGAATTTCCCGATCTGCGCTTCTCTGTGTCCTGCACCACGCGTCCCGCGCGGAAGGGCGAGAAGGACGGGAGGGATTACCACTTTATCTCCGTGAATGATTTTAAAAGGAGGATGGCACAGGGCGAATTTGTAGAGTGGGAAGAGATCTACGGTCATTTTTATGGCACCTCAAAAAGGGACATAGAAGACATGACCCACAAGGGATATGACGTCGTGCTGGACATAGACACCAGGGGGGCGCGTAATGTAAAGATCATATATCCCGAAGCTGTCCTCGTTTTCATCCTGCCTCCGTCCGTGGAAGTCCTGAAGGAGAGATTAAAAAAACGTGGCTCTGAAACCGATGAGACCATAAAGGTGCGCTTCGACAGGGCCATGGAAGAGATACAGGCAAATGAATGGTATGATTATGTGGTATTCAATGATATAGTAAAAAGTTCTGTGAGCATGATGAGGTCTGTATATATGGCCGAAAAGAGCAGGAGATCTCGGCAACAAGGCAGGATAGATGACTTTTATCGAATAACCGGAGGTATATAAACCATGGCACGAGTTACCGTAGAGGATTCCCTGGAAAAGGCAAAAAATAGATTTGCCCTGACGCACCTTGCGACCCAGAGGGCAAAACAGCTCCTGAGGAAATCGAAACCCCTCAGCGAAAAGAAAAACAATCGCGAGATCGTTACCGCTTTGCGGGAGATAGCGGAAGGAAAAGTGAGATACGCTCGCCCCGAATTTCTCGACGCGGAATCGGCAGATGTTCAGCTGGTTGAACTCATAGTAAACAGCACGGATGTGGTTGAAGATGCAAACGCCGAACAGATGCCGTGACAAACTGATATTTGCCCTTGATCTGGTAGAAGACCTGGACGAGGCTGTCGGGTGGGCCGACCTGCTGAAGGATCACGTGGGGATGTTCAAGGTAGGTAAGGAGGCATTCACCCGTTTCGGCCCCCGGATTGTATCGGGCATACTGGAAAAGGGTGGAAAGGTCTTTCTCGATCTGAAGTTTCATGACATCCCAAACACCGTTGCAATGGCGTCCCAGGCCGCGGTAAAACTTGGCATTTCCATGTTCAACATGCACGCGCTTGGAGGGCGGGAGATGATGGAGCGGGCGGTCGATTCCGTCAACGAGACCGCGGGCATCATGGGGGTCACCCCCCCGGTGCTCCTTGCGGTAACCGTTCTTACCAGCCTGAATGATTCCGACATCAAAGAGATAGGATTTGGATGCACTACCGGGGAACTCGTCCTTAAACTCGCGGTCTCGGCCAGGAACGCGGGGGTCCCCGGCGTTGTGGCATCGGCGCAGGATGTCATTCCCATACGGAAGGTGTGCGGAGAAGACTTTATTATTGTAACCCCAGGCATAAGACCGGACAACAAGGTGGCGGGTGACGACCAGAAGCGGGTCTTGACGCCGAGGGATGCCATCGCCATGGGGGCGGATTACCTGGTGGTGGGCAGGCCCATACGGCTGGCCGATGATCCCGTGGCCGCAGCGGACAGCATCACAGAAGATATATCCAGGGGGCTCCGTTAAGATTTCAGGGCCTACTCAGAGGCAAATCAATGCAGGTAATCTACGGCGTTCATCCGGTTGCGGAGGCCCTGAAGGATGGCGGCAGTATAGAGAGGGTTTTCCTGACCAGAGAGGGGGGGCGGGGTAGCGCCCGGGACATAGTGGAACTCGCCTCCCGGAGCAAAATACCTGTAGTCTTTACAGACAGGGAGTACCTGAATACCGCCGCCGGCACACGGCACCATCAGGGCGTCATCTGTATATGCGAAGAATACCGGTATGTCGGCATCGATGAAATTCTCGACGGGTGCGCGTCCCAAAAAAATGTTTTAATCCTGATCCTCGACGGCATTACAGATCCACAAAACCTCGGCTCGCTCATACGGACGGCCCTCTGCTTCGGCGCGGCCGGCCTGGTCATCCCGGAAAATCGAGCGGCTTCCGTCACCCCCTCCGTCATCAAGGCTTCTGCAGGAGCAGCCCTCCACCTCCCCATTGCCCGGGTGGTCAACATATCGAGAACAATCGACCGACTGAAAGAAGATGGCTTCTGGATATACGGTGCCGATGTCGGCTGCGGGGAAGGGCTACGCTCCCCCGATTACAGCAACCATGCAGGCATCGTACTGGGGAGCGAGGGAAAGGGGATACGACCGCTGGTCAGAAAAAAATGTGATGTCCTGATCTCCATTCCGATGACCGGCACTATCGATTCCTTGAATGTGTCCGTCGCCGGAGGCATTATCCTCTATGAAGCAACTCGACATTGGGACACCCTGAAGACGCAGGGGGAAAGGGGGTAGGGATGCCGGTATATCTGTGGGAGGGGACGACAAAAAAGGGCGAGGAGAAAAAGGGCGAACTGGAGGCCGCCGATGAAAGCAGCGTGAGAATCCAGTTGCGCCGCCAGCGTATCAAGCCCGAGAGCATAAAGAAAAAACCCAAAGATCTCTTCGAAAACATCCCCTTTCTCCGAGAGAAGGTCAAGGAAACTGACGTGGTGGTGTTCGCGAGACTGTTCGCCACGATGATCAATGCCGGTCTGCCTATAATCCAGTGCCTGGAACTGCTGGGCGAAGAGGAGAAAAACAAGACGTTTGCAAAGATCATCAAAGGAGTAAAAGAAGATATCGAGGGGGGAAGCTCCCTCTCTGAAGCCCTGATGAAATACCCGAAGATATTTGATGACCTCTTCGTAAACCTGGTCGCCGCCGGAGAGGCAGGCGGCATCTTGGACGTCATTCTCAATCGTCTTTCCGCATATATGGAAAAGGCGCTGGAGCTGAAACGAAAGGTAAAGGGGGCCATGACGTATCCGGTTACCGTTCTCGTGGTTGCCTTCGCAGTTGTTATTCTGCTCCTGTACAAGGTTGTCCCCGTTTTTGAGGAGATGTTTTCAAGCATGGGGTCAGCGCTGCCGGGCCCCACCCAATTCCTTGTTGACATGAGCCGTTTTGTCCAGAACAATATATTATACATACTGGGCATAATCGTCCTCTTCGTTTTCGCCTTCAAGAGATATTACAAAACCGAGAAGGGAAGGCTTTGGGTAGATCGCACCGTGCTCAAGCTGCCCGTCTTCGGCATCCTGCTCAAAAAGGTTGCCGTGGCAAAATTCTCACGGACCCTTTCCACCATGATGAGCAGCGGGGTCCCGATACTTGACGGGCTTGAGATCGTCAGCAAGACGGCGGGGAACAAGATAGTCGAGGACGCCCTGATGAACACCAGAAAAAGCATACGTGAGGGAAAGACCATAGCGGAGCCCCTGTCGGAAGCAGGGATATTCCCCTCCATGGTCGTCTCCATGATAGCGGTCGGTGAAAACACCGGCGCCCTTGATGCCATGCTGGAAAAGCTCGCCGACTTTTATGACTCCGAAGTCGATGTCGCAGTCAATGCCCTGACGGCACTCCTCGAACCCATCATGATGGTGTTTTTGGGTGGTGTTGTGGGGGGAATGATAGTGGCTCTGTATCTTCCCATCTTTTCGATGGCGGGCGCTGTCGGATAGAGAAACTAAAAAATGGTCGGGATGGCGCGATTTGAACGCGCGACTCCTGCGTCCCGAACGCA
>CAZNBR010000144.1:0-6147 GCA_964571315.1 uncultured Syntrophaceae bacterium | reverse complement strand
GATTCCCACCCATCTGATTATACGACCTTGCCCGGCCGCACAAGTAAGGTGTCCCTTAATCTACCTTAATCTAGGAAGATCAGAAATGAATGCCTTAACGAACATTGGTTTTTTTCCATCACTGATGCTCAGTCCAGGATTGAACAGTGGAGAAATACCTACAAAGAAGAACGACCCCATAGCTCATTGAATGAGCTAACTCCCTATGAGTTTATAAAAGAACATGGTATGAAAACCAGTAGCCAGGAACTCAATTTACACTTGGCCCATATAATGGGGTAAGGTCATCTATGTATCAAACCTGCTAACGGGTTGGCGATATGGAGAAGGCCATGGAGAAATTCGGGGCTCCACCTTAGAATTTCGAGATCGGAACCCTAGGAAGGGGATCGAGGGTGCCCTGTCGGTCTTTCTGGAACCGGGTAGTTTCTTTCAAGCCTACACCAGACTGACCTAGCAAAATAACGAAGACCTAAAACAAAAGGATAAGTTATGATCGAACAGGAGAAGAAAAAGATGTACTACGGCTGGGTTGTCTTGTGGCTCGGCTTTTTCACCATGCTGGTCGCCTATTCGCTGCGGTACAATTTCTCCGTCTTCTACGTCGCCATTCTGGAGCAGTTCGGTTGGGGAAGGGGTGAGACGGCCGCCGGTTTTTCCGTCAACCTTGTGATCTATGCGCTGAGCTGCCCAGTTGCAGGGTATCTGATCGATCGCTTCGGAGTCAGGAAGGTGGTCCCCGCGGGTGCTTTTTTGCTCGGTATAACCCTTGCCATCTGTAGTCTTATGACTGAAATCTGGCAGTTTTATTTAATCATAGGGGTGTCGGCATTCGGCAGCTGCGCCATGGGCTTTGTGCCTCACGTACCCATGATTGCCAACTGGTTCAGAAGAAGACGGGACCTCGCTCTGGGCATTCTGAGCGCCGGCATCACGGCCAGTGCCATTATTGCTCCCGCCATACAGTACCTGATAACGACCCTGGGGTGGAAGGGGGCGTTTTTTGTGCTGGGCGGGATATCCGCAGTGGTGGTGGCGCCCGTCGCGGCAATTTTCCTGCGTCAGCAACCCAACGACAATGTCGAAGCCAACACCGGCCCACTCGGCCCGGATCGAAGTATAGAGGAAATACCGGCCGATGACCTGATCCTCGACCCGGAATGGGCTTCCCGGGGCTGGACCTTCGCCAACACGGTGAGGGCGCCCCGGTTCTGGTGGCTGATCCTGATGTGTGTCTTCCTCGGTCTTTATACCTACACCTTCCTGGCTCATCAGGTCGCCTATCTCATCGATGCAGGATATAGCAAGCCTTTTGCAGCGGGGGTCGTGGCCCTTTTCAGCATTCTGGCCACGACCAGCAGTATCTTCGCATTCGTTTCCGATTACCTCGGCAGGGAAGTCACCTTTACCACGGGTTCTACCTTTTGTCTTATCGGGGTGATCATCCTCCAGGCCACGCAGGATACGCATAACCCCTGGATGCCGTATCTCTATGCATCAATCTTCGGTTTTGGCTTCGGTATGACAATCGCCATGATGGCGGTTACATCGGCGGACCTGTTCCAGGGAGAACATCTGGGTGCCATAAACGGCATGGTCATGGCCTGCTTCGTGACCGGCGGGGCCTTTGGCCCCTGGCTGGCCGGCTTTATATTCGATATCACAGGTAGTTATCAGGAAGTATTTCCAATCATGTATTTGGCGATTCTAGCATCCACGATGTTCATGTGGCTTGCCTCTCCCAGAAAAATCAGGGCAGTCTTCGGAAAGGCTCAGACAAAAAAAATGTAACCATATGATCTTTCAGAAAATCGAATGTTGTTTACAGTGTATCGGGATAAAAATATTCAAGCAGTTTTTCCTCCGGGGTAAGTCCGTCTATTCCTTTGTCCGGGTCCAATTCCGGGCCAATTCTGGGGACATCCTTACTGAATTATTGACAAAAGCCATCGAATTTTATTCATTTTTAACAGGAAAACTAGGGACGCTTCCCATATTAATTTACAATTTTCTTTTCCGAACGTTTTTCCCGCCTCGCAAAAAATAAATCCGTCCCCTTTTCTTGCGGAAAAGATGGAGCAGGTTATTATCAATCTGGTCTCGAAGCCACAAACGCGAAGGCGGACAACAAGGAGAAAGTGCTGAGGAGGTCTCAACGGGGGTACCGGAAGCGAATGAAAGACAAAACCTTTATTGCCAAGCACGTCGTTCTTGCCACTTCAGTCAAAAGAATCGGGGCCGTGTTAGGAGATTCATGAAGCTAGATAGACCTTGCATAATGAAACCCTGAAAGGGGGAAAGCCCGAAACTGGATCCTGCGAACTGCTGGTCAAACTGTTTGCATTGGCCTTGCCAGGCCAGCCGTGCTTTGCTTCAACAACTCTTGGATCTATATTCTCTTTGACATCGGCACGAAACTGTGCCCGCCCTCGCACAGTTTCCACCCAGACCAGATCGTTCTGATTGATGCGAAGGGAAGCGGCCGTATGCGGATGAATTTCCGCTCTGGGATGAGGATCACAGAGAAACAAACTGGGACAATCACGGAGTTCCGAATGGTTAAACGGCTTTTCCCGCGCTCCGGTGGTCAGAATCAAGGGATAACTTTTGAGCCGTCCCGGCTGGCTAACCGGTGACTCATCAGATTCATAGTAGGTCGGCAATGGATCGTATCCGAGAGTCCTCATTCTTTCTGAATAAATCTCGACTCGTGTAGATGGTGTATTAAATCCTGTCTCAATATATCTTTTTGGCGCCCATTCGAAGAGACGGAATCCTCCAGGGTTGTCTCGCATTTTCTGAACCGTTACACTGGTCGGTTGAAGCTCCCAGTCGATAGCCTCTTCAATCGTTTTCCAGGGGAATTCATTGACCCAACCAAATTTCCCGGCCAGTTGGCGCCAAAACTCCCAATCAGAGCGACATTCTTCCATCGGCTCGACAATCCGGTTCTGAATAGCCAAAATGGGCCACAAATCCCAGGAGGTTCGCTCGAAGAAGGATGCTGCCGGCAGAACGATGTCTGCAAGCTTGGCAGTTTCTGTCATTCTCAGATCCATAACGGCAAGAAATTTAAGTTTTTTCATGGCTTCTTTCGTGCTCGTAGCATCCGGCCAGGATGAAACAGGGTTTCCGCCCTGAATAAGCATGGCCTTCACCGGGTATGGCTTTCCGGTCAAAATCGCATGTTGTATAGCTGTGGCGTTGGCTTCTGCCAGCATCCGAAAGTGCAGGGGGAACTCGTCAACCCCGATTCCCTTGACCTTGGAAAACTTCTCACGAATTCGAAAACTGTTGACCCGTGGTGCTCCAGCGGGGAACAGATTCCCTCCGGGCACATCAAGACACCCGCACAAAGCCGATAGAATATTAAAGCTTCGGACAGCCTGGCACCCATTGGTGGCATGTTGCGGGGAGATTCCGGTAATGAAGGTTGTTGGCATGTTCGTTGCGATCGTTCTGGCTATTTCCCTGATGGTGACTGCCGGTACCCAGGTGATCCGGGCGGCCCACTCCGGCGTGTATGGCACAATATGTTGAACCAACTGGTCGAAACCGGTCGTATACTGCTCGACAAACTCTTTGTCGTAGAGATTTTCGGAGATGATGACATGAATCAATGCGAGGCCAAGGGCCAAGTCCGTCCCCGGTCTGATGGTGGTGTAGATATCGGCCAGTCTGGCCGTCTCGGTCTTCCGGGGATCGATGACAATAAGCTTCGCGCCCTTCCCCTTCGCCGAAAGAATCTCATTGAAGCGCATACGGTTTGAATTGGCCGGATTGCTGCCGCAGACCAGAATCGTTTTAGCGTTTCCTGCATCCGGCTCCGAACGTGTCCCGTACGTCATAACATTCGCTATGATGCTGCTGTAATTGCAATAACTAGCTGCCGAGCAGATGTTGGGGGTACCGAACAGATCACAGAACCTTTTGGCATATTTGATCATTGGCGTCATGACCATGCCCAGATATACAGCGACAGATTCGGCACCGTAGCGGCTTTTGATATGACTGAACCTCTCAGCGATCATGTTGAGGGCCTCATCCCAGGAACACTCCCGGAACCTGCCGTGCACTTTTTTCACAGGATGGGTCAGGCGCTGCGCAGAATACTGAAACTCCAAGGATCCGAGAGCCTTGGCACAAAAAAAACCTTTTCCACCGATGTGTTCCGGCATGGGCTCTACCCCGGTGATAAGATCGTCAACGACCGTGACATACATACCGCATTTTGTATATCGACCGCACATCCCACACAATGTGGGAAAACGCCCCGCCACCGGTTTTGATCGTTCTACAATCATTTCACGCATCCTTTCTAGGAATCCCCTTGCAATTATTATATTTATAATGGGTCTAGACTAGCTGAGAGGTTTTTCTCTCAGGATTTTTAGAAGTACTTGGTAAATATTTTGGTTCCGGTAATTACAACAGATAACAGACAGATAAGAACTCCCTTCTTACTGTCGGCAGTATAAGAAACACGGACTTGTGTGTCAAGAATATTATGGAATATTATGGCTCCCCGCAATCCCGTATAAGCGGGATCTCCGCTTTTGCTCCGACAAGTTGCGGGGAATCTCCTATTGTTTAGTAAGTTAGAAATTATTTTCTGTGTTTTTCTTTCAGCAAATAATTTCGTTAACGCACTTATCCCTTTTATCGGGGGCAAGGAAAATATTTGTTTTGTATTCGATCGCTTACCCCGCCGCAAGCAGCGGGGAATGCGCTCGCTGTTCAATTCAGGGATGTTGAAAAAACAGCTGCCACTATTTTAATTCAAGGTTCCTCGGACTCAGGTTCCGGATCTAAGGGTTCAGGTTCCAGGGGCAAGGCGCCGGTATTTGTGACCGTTTCACCTTTGTCGCTATCCGCATCAGATTCCGCTTGCACGTCCACCTCCTCCCGCTCCTCCGCAAACTCCGGCTCTTCGGAAGACTCCGGCGCCTCGTCCTCTGTTTCTTCTTGCGGCGCGCTCATCACGTCATCGTAATCTTCGATGACGATGCCTCGACGCACCATGATCTGGTAAATTTGCTGCGAGCGGTACTCAATATAGGAGGATGGCCCCGTAGGGTCCCATCGCCTCGGGTTCGGAAGAACCGTAGCCAGTCGCGCCGCCTCCATGGCACCCAACTCAGAAGCTGATTTCCCGTAGTAATGTTGCGCGGCGGCGCCGATACCGAAGATCCCCTCGCCCCATTCGGCGACATTGAGGTACAACTCGATGATCCTTCTTTTCGAAAGGCTGTGCTCAATTCGCCAGGTCAGGACAGCCTCCTTGATCTTGCGGACGGGATTCCGGGAAGGCGTCAGGTAGAGGTTCTTCGCAAGCTGCTGGCTGACCGTGCTTCCGCCGGCCCTGAAGCTGCCCCTCCTGATGTCCTTTTCCATGGCCTTCTTCATGGCTTCAAAGTCGAAACCTTCGTGACCCCAGAATTTATCGTCCTCGGCAATCAGAACCGCCTTGACAACGTAAGGTGAAATCTGCGAGAGGGGCGTCCAGAAGAAACGGATATCATTGTTTTTTCCCTGCTGCTGCCACTCCTTCTCCCGGTACTCCATGAAAGAGGTCTTTCGCGGGTTCTGTTTCTTGAGCTTTGCAACATCCGGGAAGAGAAAATAAAAACCGATATTCAAAACCAGCGCAGCGACGAGAAAAGTCGTGGCGCCCATGATGATTTTTTTGGGTGTGAAACGTGACCGCATTTTCGGAGATATTTTTCCTTCTTTGATCGCATCGAAAATCAGTGCTTTTCCGTGGGCGGGGACTATAGCTTAAAGCATCAATAGTTACAAGTTGCCCGTTTCAGAAAACAGTCAAAAATGGCGCGGGGGTCGGGGGTCAGGTCTCAATGAGATCACCGTAGAATCCGGCCCGCCTGTCGGCAAAGAGGTTATTATAGCGGTTAACGTTTTTATCGCGGGCCGCCTTCGGGTCGATCTTTACGGTCCCCACCTCTTCCGAGTCTTCGCCGGCGCGGCAGAGAATGCTCCCGTCAGGGCCGGTTATCTGGCTCATACCGGTAAAGAGGAGTGACTGTTCCCCCCGGGCCTCGGTCCCGGTCCGGTTCGCCGTGACCGCGAAGACGTGGTTTTCCAGGCACCGGGTCTTCATGGACTCCTGGCAGAAGGGCAGCACCAGGT
>CAZNBR010000143.1:0-6178 GCA_964571315.1 uncultured Syntrophaceae bacterium | reverse complement strand
ACCCTGATTTATCAGGATCAACGAGGTTTCCTATTTTTTTGGTGGTGGATCAAGGAATGGGGGGGCAGGCCCCTTTGTCCCACGCCCCGGTGAAACAACACCGACAAAGGTTTCACTGGGCAGGCAAAGGAGCAAAGCCGCTAACGCTAATAATAGTGAGAGCTTTACATAATACTACATTGTCATTGCGAGTCCCGATGAAATCGTGGACGAAGCAATCTCATATTTTCTCATACAAATCCAGCCATTCTCTATTAAAACCGTTAATCAAATCAATCTTCCTTTGTCTTGGACCGGCCTTTATTTGTTTCTCCCGCATAATAGCATTTTCTGGATCTTCAAAGACCTCATAGTAAATTAATTTTGAAATGTTGTATTTTTTCGTAAATCCTTCATTCAGTTTTTCTCTATGTTCGTAAGCTCTCCTCTTGAGGTCGCTGGTTACACCAGTATAGAGAACATTATTTCTTTTGTTCGTCATTATATAGACATAGTATTGTTTGTTCATTTATACTTTTTTGAGATTGCCACGTCGGCCAAGGGCCGACTCGCAATGACGGGGGGGGGGGGGGCTGGAGCCCCCACGCTACGATGACCGGAAGAGATTGCCACGTCACTGTCCGCCACGCTTCGCTCGCGGCTAAAGGCTCACTCTCGCAATGACAGTAGCGTTGCCCCTCTGCGGGCAACATGCTGGTGGGGGGCGGAGCCCCCACGCTACTTGTTAAGATTTCTCCCTGCGGTCGAAATGACAGAATAATGGTCGAAAGGACAAAATAATGGTCGAAATGACAAAATGCAAAACTCTCAGTTCATAGTTGGATTAAGATTTCTCGTCGCTGACACTCCTCGAAATGACAACATGTCCCCGTGCTAAATCGGGTCATGTCCCCGTGAGTTCCAGCCCCCTTTGATTACCTGAATTATCTATCAAAAACATTCGCAGGTAAATCAAACTTTTCTATCAGATCATCGAATGCATATGGCAAGATGAGAGTCTTTTTACCATGTGATTTGATTGGGTAAGACTTATGTGTCTCGGGGTCATAAAACTTGGGGTGCCTGCCTTTGCCTGTCACGTAAATAACGCCGTATCTTTTGAGTATTTTTGTTACTTTCCCTAATTCTAAAGGCTTAGGCATAGTTTATTTCGGCAGTTGTTTGCTGGAGATTATCATTGGTAACAGACGTTAATGATTTTTTTATAGACATCTTCAGACTTTTGGAAGATTGTTTGGTCTCCAATTCGTTATACATCCTCCAATATTTAGCATGTGCTGGATCAAAAATTGTATTAATTGAATCGTTTTCTACTGCGGTTAGAATATATTCCTTCATAGAATCAGCTAATGCCTTCAAAGCGTTTTTTTCATCTTCACCATGGGAAGAAACTGTAAAATCCAAACAGCGAGCGACGATTACATTGTTTTCTTTGGTTAATAATATATGTAGCGCCGGACTTTCCCATAAGCTACCGATCTTAAATCTTATCCTCTTTGCTTTCATGGCTTCCTCTCAAACTTGCATTGTGAAATTAACGGAAAATATCATAATTTTACAGCCTCATTTTTGTCAAGCAGGAAATTGCTGTCTGGGTACACGATCCCGATTTGGTAAAAAGAACTGGATTCCGGTTTTCACCGGAATGACGAAGTAAAAGGGGACAGGCTCGCGGCTATAGTCTGGCCATTTTTTTGTAGACAGCTGAATCATTTCGTTTGCCCACAAGCGCAATTTTGAGAACATCTTCTTCAACGCGATAGATGATTCGATATTCTCCGATGTCTGTCCCCCGGTAAGGGTGCCCTTTTAATTCTTTTGAATCATGAGGCTCAGGGGTTGCCATTAATGAAAAAATCTTTTTTGAAACCTGCTTGAACTGTTTGGGTGGTAATTTATCCAGAAAGGCTATGGCTTTTTTGGTTAAATCAAGCCTAAGCATGTTTTGCCCTTATGAAAGCCATTGATTCTTCCGGGCCAATATATCCATCTGTCTCAGCTCTTACTGCCTTTTCACCCCAATAAGCATCTTCGATCTGGGTCAGGCGCTCGTATTCCTCAAAGGCTATCAGCACAACTACTTTACGACCCGTTTTCTCAACAATAACAGGCTCATTCCTGGCAATATCAGAGAATTTTCCAAACTTGTTTTTTACTTCTGTGGCTGTCGCTTCCATGTTAACCTCTCATCCTTTTTGGTCATTTTAATCGTTTCGCCTAAAATAGTCAATACTTTTTTTGAGAGACCGAGGGGGGGGACCCCATTTTTATTTTTCTTTTTTGATTCTTTGTATGTGTCCGCGGCCCAGGCCTTTTACTTCGCAGCCCAGTTCGAAGTATTTCCTGATTTTGTCGTCGTCGAGGATGCCGAAGCAGTCTATGATCGCGGCGGGGGCGCCTGTCGCTTTCACAATGTATTCGGGGTCAAGGTCGAGGTATTCACTGTGTCTCACTGCAAGGACAACGGCGTCTGATCCCATGAGGGTGGCCGTCAGGTCTTTTGTTACTCTGATGTTCTTGAGGCCTTCCTGATTTCTGAAGAAGCGTGACCAGCTTGCGCCGATGGCCGGGTAGGTGTCCTGGGTTTCGAGTTCCCACCAGTGTTCGACGTAGGGGTCATGGACTTTTATGTCTCCGCCCATTTCGGCCAGTTTTCTGACTATCAGTTCCGATCCGCTGTAGCGCGTGTCGCCCACGTCTTCTCGGTAGGAGGCGCCGAGCACTGTGATTACTGACGCGGCGACGACTTTGCCCATGTTTCGAAGCGCGTCTCTGACAAGTTCGGCGGCATGCAGCGCCCTGGTGTCGTTGATGTTTATCGCCTCAGGGGTGATTTTGAAGTTCTCGTCTTCAAATCCCATGAGGTGTCTGTAGGCCCATACTCCGAGACCTCCGTCTTTCGGAAGGCAGTAGCCGCCTATGCCTGGCCCGGGGAAGATCATGTTGTCGTGGGTGGGTCTCATCTTTATGGCCTTCATCACCTTGATCAGGTCAACCCCGTTTTTCTCGCAGAAATTGCTCCATTCGTCCATGAATGCCAGGATGGTGGCCCGGTAGCTGTTTTCAATAATTTTCGCGGTCTCGCTTTCTATGGGCTTGTCGAGCACGGTAAGGGGATATTCCTCTACGTTCAGCACATCGGACAGGAATCGGTCCACTTTTTTCCTGCTCTTTTTATTGATGCCGCTGCAGACGCGCCAGAAATCGCGGATCGATTTTACATAGTCCCTGCCCGGCATGACGCGCTCGTAGCTGTGGGCAAGCAGGGGTTCTTTGGTTATACCGCGGCTTCTGAAGATCTTTTTCATGCTGGGATAGGCGATATATTCGGTTGTGCCGGGGGGAACCGTGGTCTCGATGAGAACCAGGCATTCCGGGGGGATATTTTCCGCGATTATCCTGATGGAGTCTTCAAGCGCCCCTATCTCGGCCCTGCCCGTGGCGCAGTTGCCAAGTTCCTGTTTTATGAAATCACACTGGACGTCAACCACGACAACGTCCGCGAGCTTAAGGGCGTCATAGGTGTATGTCGCTATCAGGTTCTTTTTCTCTGTAACACAGCGCCTGATGAGGATGTCCACATCGGGGTCTTCCGCCTTTACGGGGCTGAGGCCTCTATTCATCAGGGGGATCTTCCAGAAGCTCCTGGTGCTGGGTCTCTGCATGCCGATGACAAACTTCTTCGGCTCGCCGGTTTTTCTGTCCGTGCTGTCCGCGACAACAGCCGCCATCACGGCGCCGACAAAACCGAGGCCCATGACAACAACAATCTCACGCCCCATCTGACGCTGCTCGTTGACGAGGGATTGCAGACGTTCGAATTCCCTGTCGTAGTCTTCTTTGTTGGGAAGAGGAAATACTTCGCCCGAAGGGGCGAAACTGCGCTGGTCTGTATGGTCTTCCTGATTCATATGATCCCCTCTTTTTTAATTTTTAATGGTGAATTTTGATGGTTTCGTAAAAAGTCTCCTCAGCTTGTCATTTCGAGTGAAACGAGAAATTTTTAAACCGTAACACACTGAAAAGATAGGATTTCTCCCTGCGGTCGAAATGACAAAGGGCGGTCGAAATGACATATTCGCTAAGCCCGACTTTTTACGACTTCATCAATTTTGAATGTTGAATGAAAAAGCACAACGGGAACACGATTCTTACGAAAGCACGAAAAGACAAAATCACGAAAGAGAGGGTAAAGGGAAAAGATTTCTCGCTTCGCTCGAAATGACAGAATGATGGTCGAAATGACAGAATTCAAAGCTGATGGCTGATAGCTGATGGAAGCTGAAAGATTAAAGCGCAAAGCTCAAAGACGGAAGCTCATGGCATATTGCTGGTAGCTGATGTTGGTGTGTCCTGTCTTATTTCTTTTACAGCTTGTTTATGAAGTCTGTCACATCCAGACCAGCCTGTGAAATAATCGCCCTTAAAAGTCCCGGTGCTAATTCCTTGTGATCCGGAATCGTCAGAGTAGGGCGACTCTGATGCTTGAGAATGACAGGACTGCCTGTTTGGCGAGCGATCCGATATCCCAACTTCTGAAATACCGCCACGGCTCTTTTCCCGGAGATATTTCAAAGTCTAACCAACAGCTATTTCCCCTATGAAACTTTCTTCCGGTAAATGATATGACCTGTCTTCCGCAGATTTTTCGCGCTCAACTTCTATATAGGCCTGAACGGCATCCTTTATATTTTGCTTGGCTTCCTCAAGGGTTTTCCCCTGACTGACACAACCCGGCAAATCCAGAGCGTCGGCAACATAACCCTGATAGTCAGGATCATAATAAAAATAGACTCGATATTTCATTGTTTTACCTCCAAGGCAGGATCTTTGTAAACCAGCGTTTTGCCCAGCCGTTTTGGTGATGATCCGCAGTGTCTAGAGGTAGCATCCCGCAACGCGAAGCTTTCTTTCAAGATCGACTCTTTTCATCAAATCGCAATTGTTTCTTGAATTGCGTCTTTAGGAAGACCCCGTCTTATGTCTTCCAGCCGATCTTTTAGAATGAGTTTGGCTGCTTTTCGCAGGTTTTCCTTTGCTTCTTCCAAGGTTTGTCCTTGTCCATTGGCTCCGGGGACCTCCGGGCATATCGCCCAGTAACCGCCTTCCGGAGCCTTTTCAATGATTGCCGTCAATTCTCCCTTCATAACAATCCCCTTAATGAGGGATAGAGCCACTATTTTCGTAACATAGCACAATAAAATCGATTCTGAACATTATCCAGAAGTCTGTTTTCCGGATCACTATTGTTGCCCTCGTAAAAAGTCAAATTCAGCAAATGTGTCATTTCGACCGAAGGGAGAAATCTTATATTTTAACGTGTTGCAGACTAAAGATTTCTCGTTTCACTCGAAATGACAAATTATTGAGACTTTTTACGAAACCATTACTATTGTTTATCCTGAAATCTCTTTTACGGCAGATTTTATACTTATCCCGTATCATCTGCAAGTTTGTAATTGAAATTAGGGGCAGAGCCCCTGTTTATCGCATGGCTGGGGCTGGTGGCAAATAGTAGCTAAAAGATTAAAGCTCAAAGGTGCAAGCTGAAAGCGAAAGATAGCGAATGGATCATAGTTTCATTGCTCATAGGTCATAGCTGGTGCAATGGTGTGATGAGATATGATTTAATCTTTACGCGTAACCGCCTTTTTTCATGTCCTGAATAAGATCATTGACGGTCTTTCCCTTGAATTGTTTCTTCCGTAATTCTGTGTAATCGCCTTCTCCGAGGTCATAGTCCAGTATAAATTTCAAGGCGCCGTCCGGTCCTAATTTTTCTCTCAGAGCCTCCCAACCAGCTCTCCTCATTTCGATTTGAGTGAGTTCATTTGCCGTTCTCATATTTGAATACCTCTTTTGATACGAAATCGATCAGATTATAATAGCTAATTCCTATTTGATCAATTCTTTTCAGTTTTTTGACGAGACTGTCATCACAGGTTATAAAAAAATCAACTTTTCTTTTTTCAGCGCATGCAATATGAACGGCATCCATCCCCATCAAACCTGATTTTTCAAGTTCAATGGATCTTTCTAAGATTCCATTATCGTAGGATATATAATCTGACGAATATCCTAAAAGATCTGATATCACTAACCTGTTTTCCACTTTTGATGAATTCGTAAAAAGTCAAATTCGATGAATATGTCATTTCGACCATGGGGAGAAATCTTA
>CAZNBR010000142.1:0-6186 GCA_964571315.1 uncultured Syntrophaceae bacterium | reverse complement strand
TTCTCCACAGGCAACGCGTTCCTTCAAATATCCGATGCCATATAAAATTTGATCCGTATAAAAGCAACCGTACTGTGATGATGAGAATGATCAGGAACATCACCCTCTGTATGCAAGGACAAGAAAATAAATGAAACCAACCCCTTCACCGATTGTCGACTTCCACGTTCACCTCTTCCCGGACAAGGGGTTCGATGCCATCTGGACCTTCTTCGCCTCATCGGGGGCGGATGTGCTGCACAGGTATTACAGCGGGCAGTGCATCGAATATCTGAATGAACGGGGTGTCAGCCCCATCGTCTTTTCCAATTACGCGCACAAAAAAGGCGTCGCGGAGCCGATGAACGAGTGGAACATCGACCTTCTCGAACAATTCCCCGATCTGTACTGCTTCGCGGCCTACCACCCCGATGACGGCAACGCCCTCGAGTACACCGAGCGGATGATAGCCCATCCCCGCGTCGTCGGCATCAAGATGCATTTTCATGTGCAGAGGCTGTATCCCCACGACAGTCGTCTCTTCCCCCTGTATGAGATTATCATCGAGAGGGGAAAACGTCTGCTCCTCCATGTCGGCAACGGGCCCCTCAGAAACGAATTCGTGGGACTTACCCATTTCAGAAAGGTCCTCGACCGCTTTCCGGATCTCCCGGTCAACGTCCCGCACATGGGGGGTCTCGAATTCAGACAGTGTATGGAACTGCTGGATGACCATCCCCGTATCTACCTCGATACCGCCTACAGCTTCTGGCCCGATATGCCCTTTACCTTCAATCTCGGGCCGGAATATCTGGAAAGACACAAGGACCGCATCCTCTACGGATCGGATTTTCCCAACGTGATACTCCCCCGGGAGGGGGAGATAGACTATCTTTTAAGCCTTGATCTTTCAGACGATTTCTATGATAAGGTATTCTACGTAAACGGTATGAGGCTGCTTGCCGAAACCTGCCCGGTGTCCTGACAAGCCGGTCCACGGCGGCGCGCGCGGGCCTGATCGTCTGGCCCGAAACAACCACCATCAGGAGGAAAGGAGACCATCATGGCCATTACCCTGCCCGATCTTCCGTACCAAAAGGATGCCCTCGAACCGTACATCAGCTCGAAGACACTGGAGTTCCATTACGGGAAACACCACAACGCGTATGTGACCAACCTGAACAAGCTGATCGAGAACACCGAGCTGGTCGGCGAGACGCTGGAAGGTATCATCACAAAGACCGCGGGCGATCCCGGCAAGGCCGGGATCTTCAACAACGCGGCCCAGGTGTGGAATCACACCTTTTACTGGCACTCCATGAAACCCGGCGGCGGAGGCCTGCCCACTGATGCCGTCGGGGAAAAGATCGAGGTCGCGTTCGGGGCCTATACAACCTTCATAAAAGAATTGAAGAACGCGGGTCTTACCCAGTTCGGCAGCGGCTGGGCATGGCTGGTACTGGATAACGGCAGGCTGGAGATTACAAAAACGGCAAATGCCGATACCCCCCTCGCCCACGGCGTGAAGCCCCTGCTGGCGGTCGACGTCTGGGAGCATGCCTATTACCTTGACTACCAGAACGCGCGCGGCGACTATCTCGACGCCTTCATGAAGAACCTTATCAACTGGGAGTTCGTCAACTCTCAGCTGGAGTAGCGGGATGGCGGGAAGAGGTAGGCCCGTCCCCGGTTCCGGGTAACCCTATGGAAAAACCACGCACAGCCCAGCGATCCTACTGTCTCCGCCAAACACCGTACGGACCGGTGGCGGCCCTCTGGTCGATCCACCAGGGCAGACCGAAGGTGCTGCGTGTCCTGATCTCCCGGCCCGGGGTGACGGCCCGGCGGCGTCTCGAAGCCCTCTTCCCCGATTTTATCGCCTCTTCGTGCGACGAGGTCGATCTCGTCGCTGACGGGATCCTGGCGTTTCTGAACAGAGAGGATATCAGTTTCTCCCTGGACATCGCGCGGATGGATCTGTGCTCCCCGTTTCAGGAGCGCGTGCTGCGCGCCGAGCACGGCATTCCCCGCGGCCGCGTGAGTACGTACCAACGGATCGCCCGGCATATCGGCAGCGCCGCGGCGGCGCGGGCGGTCGGTGCCGCGCTGGCCAGGAATCCCTTCCCCATCATGATCCCCTGCCACCGGGCCGTTCGATCCGACGGGGCGCTCGGCGGATATCAGGGGGGGCTGCAGATGAAACGATCACTGCTGGAGATGGAAGGGGTCTCCTTCAGCGCCTCCGGCCACGTCGTGACAGAAGAGTTCTTCTACTGAGGGACAGAGAAGGGACTCCACGGGGCCGCTTGTCCCTCGGGGCTTCTGACTGAGAAAAGGAGACGGCGTACAATGAAAAGGCTCCTGTTTTTTATCCCGCTTCTCCTCCTGGGCTGTGGGGGCATTCCGGAAAATGTTGTCCCTGTTCAGGGCTTTGATATACAGCGCTATGTGGGCACCTGGTACGAAATAGCCCGACTGGATCATTCCTTTGAGAGGGGACTGGAACAAGTAACCGCGCACTACAGCCTGAGAGATGACGGCGGCATGAACGTCGTGAACAGGGGGTTTGATCCCAAAAAGAATATATGGAAGGAGGCCGTCGGCAAGGCGTACTTCGTCGGTGATCGACATACCGGCAGGTTAAAGGTCTCCTTCTTCAGACCCTTTTATGGCGGGTATACTATCATAGCCCTCGATGAAACGGATTATTCCTATGCATTGGTCTGTGGCCCCAGCAGATCCTATTTGTGGATTCTGGCCCGGGAACCCCGCCTGGAAGAATCCATACAATCCGGCTTGATACGCAGGGCGGAAGCCCTGGGGTTTGAGACTGAAAAATTACTTTACATAAGACACCGGGAGGGTTAACAACGCTCCCAACGAGTGGCCGAAGGATGCAATCTCTTTCCGAAGAATAAAGAAAGACTTTCGTATGCAATCAAAAAGGAGGACAAGCATGTTAGACACTATATTTTCTCCCATCAAGATCGGAACGATCGAGATCCCCAATCGGCTGGTGGTGCCGGCAATGGTGATGAACTATTGCAACGCCGATGGAACGGCGACGGAGCGGTACATAGCCTACCATGAGGCAAAGGCCCGGGGGGGCTGGGGGCTCATCATTACCGAGGACTACGCGGTGGACCCGAAAGGGAGGGCGTTTTCCAACATACCGGGCCTGTGGAACGACGGTCAGATAGAAGGCCACGCGGAGCTGACCCGAAGGATTCACAATATCGGGGGGACCATATTCGCCCAGATCTACCACTGCGGACGGCGGACCAGAACTCTCCTCATAGGATCCCAGCCCGTGGCGCCCTCACCGGTCCCCTGCTCCATCGCCCAGGAAATACCCCATGAGCTGACGACGGTCGAGATCAAGGAGATCGTGGAGAAGTTCGGCGCCTCCGCCCTGCGGGCGAAGAGGGCCGGGTTTGACGGTATCGAGGTTCACGGCGCCCACGGATATCTGATCGCCCAGTTCATGTCCCTCTATTCCAACAAGAGGGTCGATGAATATGGCGGCAGCCTGATGAACAGGCTGCGCTTTCCCCTGGAGATCATGGCGAACATCAGATTGAAGGTGGGGAAAGAGTTCCCCGTGATGCTCAGGATATCGGGGGATGAACTGGTGCCGGGGGGAAGAACGATCGAAGATACCAGGGCGATAGCCATGGTGCTGGAGGAAGCAGGCATCGACGCCATTCACGTCTCGGCCGGGACCGACGGGAGCGGATACGCAAGCGTGCCCCCGGCCGCCGTCGGCCACGGGTGGATTACCGGCTACGCGCAGGAGATGAGAAAGGTCGTGGACATCCCTGTCATCACCGTAGGGAGGATCACCGATCCCCTCCTGGCGGAGGCGATTATCGCCGGCGGAAAGGCCGATCTGGTGGCCATGGGGAGGGCCTCGCTCGCCGATCCGGATCTTCCGAACAAGGCCGCCGCCGGGAATCTCGAAGACATCAATTTCTGTATCGGCTGCATGCAGGGCTGCCTGGGGATGATAGCCATCCAACAGCCCGCGGCCTGCCTGGTCAATCCGACCCTGGGGCGGGAAGAGGAGATGAGGACACACCCCGCAAAGGCGAAGAAGAGGGTGTTCATCGCCGGGGCCGGCCCCGCGGGGATGGAGGCAGCGATGGTGGCCGCCAAAAGGGGGCATGAGGTCCACCTCTTCGAGAAGGAGGGCCAGGTGGGAGGGCAGTACTCCCTGGCGGCCATTCCGCCCGCCAAGGGGGAGATTACCGCCTTTATCGTCTGGCTCAGAAAACAGCTCGCGGATACCGGGGTCTCTATCCATCTGGGCACGGAGCTGACCGAAGAGATCGTCAGCCGGGAGAAGCCCGACGTCGTCGTGATCGCCACGGGGAGTGCGCCCGCGCCTCTCAATGTGCCGGGACTCAAGGGCCATGCCGTCACCGCCCACGATGTTCTGGAGGGAACGGTCGATGCCGGGCAGAGGGTCGCCGTTATCGGCGGGGGAATGATAGGCGCCGAGACGGCAAACCACCTGGCGCATCACGGCAAGAGGGTGACCATCGTGGAGATGCTCCCGGCCGTGGCGCAGGATGAACAGGCGTATGTTCGCCTGTTTCTCCTCAAAGAGCTTGCCGAGAAGGGTGTCACGATATATGTAAACGCTACGGTCACGGCGGCGAAAGACGGCGGGCTGGTCATCGAACGGGGTGGGAAGCGGGAGACGATCGGTCCCTTTGACACGGTGGTGACGGCCGTGGGACTGAAACCCTGCAACGAACTGCAAACGAAGCTTGAAGGGAAGGTCGGCCGGCTCTTGACCATCGGCGACGCGGCGAGCGTGAGAAAGGCCCTGGACGCCATCGCGGAAGGATACCGGGTTGGTCTGGAAATATAACCACGAGGGGAAGAAGGAATGGACCTTCTCATCAAGGACAAGATAGCCATCGTCACCGGCGGGGGAGAAGGGATCGGCAAGGCCATCGCCCTGCGTCTTGCCGCCGAGGGGGCGGTCGTTGTGGTGGCGGATCTGAATAAAAAGGACGCGCAGGATGTCGTTGCCGGGATCACGGACCGGGGGGAAAGCGGGATGGCCCTGCAGACGGACGCCACGAAGGAAGAAGACGTCGACCGCATGGTCTCAAAGACGCTGGAGGCTTACGGAACGGTGGATATCCTGGTGAACAACGTGGGAGGCGGGTGGGATTCCACCTTCATCGCCAAATTTTCTGTTGAGAACTGGGACCGGACGATCGAACTCAACCTGAAGAGCACCTTCCTCTGTTCCCGGGCGGTCTCCCGGGAGATGATGAAAAGAAAACAGGGGCGGATCATCAACATAGCATCCATATCGGGGAAGGCCGGGGAGGCCCTCGTCGGCGCTTACTGCGCGGGGAAGTTCGGCGTCCTGGGCCTGACGCAGGTCCTGGCCAAGGAGCTGGGACGCTATTCGATTACGGTGAATGCCGTCTGTCCGGGTTACATCTATACACCGGGATGGAAGCAGCTCGCCCGGATGCTGAAGGACAACGTCGCCGCCATGGCGGACAAGGACCTCGAAGAGATCTTCGAGGACAGGGTACGGCCCCTTACGCCGCTGGGGCGGCCCCAGACCGCTGAGGATGTGGCGAGCCTCGTCGCCTACCTCGCCTCCGAGGAAGCAAAGAATATCACCGGGCAGGCGATCAACGTCGACGGTGGCGCCGTCATGTCCTGATATGGGAAGGGATCGGCTCGCAGTGCATCAATTTCGCCTGCTCCCTGAATACGGTCGATGACACGGTCCGCAGGGATTCCCTTGACCGGAATCCCGGGCTTCTCCGGTTTTTCAGCAGAGGCCGGACTCTCTGACTGTTTCGTTTGAAAACCTTACAGGAAAGGAGGATATCGGCATGCAGGCACGAGGTCCATTGATGATCGAACACCGCCTTATAGAGCGGATGCTCACGCTGGTCGAGCACACCCTGAAAGGGATAGAGGCAACCGGTAAGGTTGACCCGGTCTTCATCGATACGGCCGTTGACTTTATCCGTACGTATGCCGACCAAACCCACCACGGGAAAGAGGAGGACATCCTTTTCAGAGATCTGGATAAGAAGGATTTGTCCGACAAGGATCGACGGGTCATGAACGAACTCATCGAGGAGCATGTCTTCGGGCGCAAGACGGTGAAAGAACTCGTCGAAGCCAATACCCGCTACCGCGGTGGCGACACATCCGCCGCGCACG
>CAZNBR010000141.1:0-6298 GCA_964571315.1 uncultured Syntrophaceae bacterium | reverse complement strand
CGGAGCAGCTTTGCCTGCAACTCCAGCGGCAGCTCCCCGATCTCGTCCAGGCAAAGGGTGGAACCATGGGCAATCTCGAACCGGCCCATTTGCCGGGTATCGGCGCCGGTAAATGCCCCCTTCTCCCGGCCGAACAGTTCGCCCTCAATCAAATTACCCGGCAGTGCGGCGCAGTTGACCGTGATCATGGGCCTTTCCTTACGGGGACTCATGTCATGGATGGCAAATGCGATCAGCTCTTTACCCGTACCGGTTTCACCAAGGATGAGGACTGTTGTGTTTGCAGGAGCAACTTGTTCCGCTCGATAGAGTGCATATTTGAGACCATCACTTTCTCCGAGAATTTGGGAAAATTTATGTCTTGTTTTGATCTCTTGCCGGAAGTAAATATTCTCCGCCTCGAACCGGTCCTTCAATATTTTGACTTCATCAAGAGCCGTCCGAAGCTCAACAGTCCGCTCAGCCACCCGCTGTTCGAGCCCGTCATGCGCTTTTTGCAGCGCCCTCTCCATCTTCAGGCGCTCGGTGTAGTCCACCATGACGACAACGATACCGATAAAGCCTTTATCGGTGATCAGTGAGTTTGCGCTCAGTAGAAAGGAAAAAATATGGTCATCGTCCTGTTTGAGAGTGACATCAACCGCATGGAGGTCCTTGTCCCTCATTGTAGAGAGAAGGGAAAAGAGGGTTCCGTCGGGATTGAGGAGCTGAAATGCCTCGTCAAATGCCTCAAAGATCGGGTTTCTGCCGAAAAGCTTATAGGTCGAATGACTTGCGCGGACGATACGTCCCTGGTGATCGCAGAGAATAAATATTTCTGCAGCTTGGTGGAGGATTTGCGTTGTCAGTTTTTCCTCTGCCAGTATCTCTTCATTGCGCTTTTGCTCCGTCAGGTCCGTCACCACCATGCACACCGCACATGGCATATCCTTGGGTTGAAGGGCGCTTATAGAAATAAAGACAGGTACAGAATTTTCATCTCTGGTCTGCAAGGGCAGTTCCGCCTTGCTGTTTCCCTTTAAACCCTGGGCAAACAATGCCTCAAATAAAGGAAGATCTGTTGATGAAATGTATTGGGAGATTGGAGATCCCATTACTTTCTCCAGAGGCCCTTCGACGATATCTGCAAAACGCTGGTTACAGAAAAGGATCGTCCCGTCGGAGGTCAGTGTGACGGCCCCTTCGTTCATGGTTTCGACCATGACCCGGTAAGGATGATCGGCGCCCGATAGTGTAAAGACCTGGTCTCCTTCCGCTGCAGAGACAACCAGACCATCTACCTCACCGCCCAGGATAGCGCGCAGATTTTCCTCAGCTCCCGTCATCCGCGATGTGACGTCCTGCAACTCATCCAGAAGTTGCTGGCGTGTTCTGTACGATTTGTTCATGGTTTCATACTCATGAATTATTGGGTTGCAGATCGAGGCCAACAAGAAGCCTTGCCGTATCCGACATGTCGCCGATGAGCCTCCGGAGTGGCAGGGGGAGTTCCTTGATGAGCGTCGGGGTGGCAATAATCTGCTCTTCCTTGGCCAGATGGGGCTGCTGGTAGATGTCGATCACCTTTAGTTCGTAACAATCTGCCAGGTATTTTTCACAGAGTGTCCGGACATTGGCGATTGCCCGGGTTGACTTCGGGGTCAACCCGGTAACATACAGCCGCAGAACGTGCGTTATCCGGTCTCGCTCCGCGGTTGCTTCTACGAATTCTCCGGTGCTCGTTTTCCCTCTTTTTCTCTCCATCACTGTTACACCCAAGTTGATTCGATCATTTGGAAATAGAACGAATGTCGAGTCCTACCAGCACGCGCTCTGTATTGGCCAAGTCCCCGATCATCTTTTTAAGCGGTTCAGGAAGTTTCTTTACCAGGGTCGGTATCGCAATAATCTGGTCCCCTTTGGCAAGCTGGGGATTCTTCAACAGGTCGATGACTTCAATGCAGTATTTCCCCGCGAGGTGCTCTTCGCATATCTTCTTTAAATTGGCAAAGGCTGTAATCGATTTCTGGGTCTGACCGGCTACATATAAGCGGAGGTTCCAGATTTCTTCTGTCGGATCGGTCTTTGCTTTCTTTTCCTTTCCTGATGCAGCAGCTTTCATCTTACGCTCCTTTCCCGCTTCTTTTCGAGCGCTTCGCCTGCGGAGCGGCAGGTTTCCCCCTGCGCAGATGGACCATATCCAGACGGTCTTCTGCCCGGACGACTTGTCTTTTTTTCTCTTCTTCCGCCATCAAAAGCACCTCTTGCGTTTCCACATCGAACTCGGCACGCAGCGCTGTGATCCTTGCTTCCAAGGCATTCTTCTTGCGTTCCTGCTCGCGGAGCCGGCGATCCACCTCACGCCAGCGTGCCAGCTCCGAGGCCTTTTCCGAGGCTTCCTGGGTTGCCCGGGCACTGCCGGTTAATACCTCGCCGGAACCGGTATAGATGTCGATCAGGTCAATGCCCTCATTCGTGAGCAGGAACTCCTGGATCTGGTTGGAATGGGCCATGCCGCGGGACTTCAAAATATAGAGGCCCCGGTTGCGTTCCCCATTGAGTTCAATATCCCGGAGGAGAAGCCAGGTATCAATCAGCGAAGATATCTCTTCGCTTGTGTGTTCCAGACTGCCGGTAAAATGGGTGAGGTCCGTAAGGAACGTAGTGACATTGTTCATCTTCAAATAATCGACCAGGCGCGTTAAGATGGATTTGACCTCTGATACTGTTCCTGCGGCGCTCAGGTTGCTGATCGGGTCGACAATTAACACCTGGGGGTTGAACTCCTCGACCATGTTGTGAAAGGTGAGAAGATGCATCTCCAGGCCGTACAGCGAAGGCCGGGCGGCATGAAACTTGAGCAGCCCCTTCTTCACCCAGCGGGCAAGATCGATGCCGATGGAGCCCATGTTCCGGATGATCTGGCTGGGCGATTCCTCGAACGCAAAATAGAGGCAGCGCTCGCCTCGCCGGCAGGCGGCAACGGCAAAGGTAGCCGCCAGACTTGTTTTGCCCGTACCCGCTGTACCGGAAACGAGGATGGTGCCGCCCCGGTAGAAGCCTTTCCCTTCCAGCATTTCATCCAGCTTGAGGACACCCGTGGAGATGCGCTCTGAGGATACGGGGTAGTCGAGCCCCAGGGAAGTGATGGGCAGGATAGAGAAGCCTCTTTCGTCGATCAGGAAGGGATACTCGTCGGAGCCGTGAGCTGAGCCGCGGTACTTGACAATCCGCAGGCGGCGCGTGGAAAGTTGCTCCTGGATGCGGAAGTCGAGGAGGATCACGCAATCGGCGACGTATTCTTCGAGCCCGTAGCGGGTCAGGGTCTCGTCGCCGCTTTCCCCCGTAATGATGGCAGTCATGCCGCGGTCTTTCAACCAGTGAAAAAGCCGGCGCAGCTCTGCCCGCAGGATAGCGGTATTAGACAGCCCGGAGAACAGCGCTTCGATGGTGTCCAGGACAACCCGCTTCGCGCCGATGGAATCAATGGCATTCCCCAGGCGGATGAACAATCCTTCCAGGTCGTACTCACCCGTCTCCTCAAGCTCGCTGCGCTCGATTTTGACGTGGTCCGTGGTGATGAGGCCCCGCGAAATCATATCCGGGAGATCAAAACCCAGGGAAGAGAAATTTTTCGCGAGATCCTCCGGCGTCTCCTCGAAGGTCATGAAGACCCCGGGTTCTCCGTAATCCATGGCGCCCCGTATCAGAAACTCCATGGCGAACAGCGTTTTGCCGCAACCCGCACTGCCGCAGATCAGGGTCGGCCTGCCTCTCGGAAGCCCTCCCTTCGTGATCTCATCGAGACCCCTGATGCCCGTCGGGCATTTTTCAAGAACAACAACATCACGTTTTGCCTTAATCATCGTCATCTCCCAACAACTAATCTGAAGTAATACCTATAAGAAGGTGTCTCCCCCTTTCCTGCCCGTCAAGGGGGAAGAGACGCTGACGGTGGAAGAGTTCGGCAGACTGTCGGAGACCATTTCCCGGATGACCGAACCTTCATGACCTTTTCGGATCATGTTGTCGCTGCTCGATCTCTTCAGTGTTCCATGCGTGCGATCTGTCCCGGTCTCTTCGATGCCCCGATGTAGAGGAGGGTGGCATCCACCCTGTTTCGAGAACCCAGCTTTTCGAAGATATTCCGTATGTGGGTCTTTACCGTCTTGGTACTGATGAAGAGGCGCTCCGCGATCTCGTCATTTTTGAGACTCATGGACACGAGATCCAGCAGTTCCACTTCTCTCTTCGTGAGAAGGGCCAGCCGATCGGTCTCTTCGGGGGACGGCGACCTGAGCTTTCCCTCAGCCTCGCTGTAGTAGCGGGAAAACTCCTCAAACACCCGGCTGACGAGATTCGTGTCCATCCATATCTGTCCGGCCGCAACTACCCGCATACACTTGATTATGAAAGCGGATGAGATGTCTCCCTTGACGAAGAAGCCCTTTATTCCCTCCTCCACCATCCTGAATATTTCCTCCTCGGCGTACCGCTCTCCCATGACGACGACCCTGGTTTCGGGGAGATTCGCCTTCAATTTCATAAGTGTTCCCATGTCAGAAGCCACCACCTGTTTGAGTATGTTGAAGCTGACGAGGATCAGGTCAATCCGCTCCTGGACTCTGAGTATGAACTCTTTGGCACTCTCGATATCCTCTCGCACATCGACGATCTCGATATCGGGGACGGCCTCTATGGTTTTCTTCAGGCCATCAACAAAGGTGGTGTCCTCGTCAAAGATGACGATCCTTATCGTGCCCCCTTCAAACCCTTGCTCCCTTTCCATAAGAACCTCCTCAATTACGCAATAAACCGCGGGTATCACTCTTTCATTTAGGAAAATAGGAAGGACCTCACAATACAGCTCTCGGCTGGATTAGCGTTTCCGCAGATGGCAGCGGCCCGGCCGTGGAATTTCTCGCACATTTTCCGGCTGACTGTCCCTTGCCCCTGCCTTCTCATTCCTGGCTCGACACCTCTTCAAAGACCCGCGCGATAAACGCATTATCCATCCACATCCCGCCGGAGAGCGCCACCTGTATACATTTTGTGATAAGCGCAGGAGGCGTTCCTTTGAGAAAGAACGCCCGTATCCCCTCGTGTATCATGCGGAATATCTCTTCGTCCGCGTATCTCTCGCTCGTGACGATGAGCCTGGTTTTTGGCATCTTCTCCTTCAGGTCCATGAGAGCTCCGGCATCGCTCGCCACCGCCTCCTTGAGGAGGTCAAGACCGGCGAGGATGACGTCGGGCACCTCATCAATCTCCTCCATAAGGAGGGCGGTTGCCCCGGGCAGATCTACGCCCTCGCCGATGATCCTCAACTCGGGATCGCCCTTCAGGGCTTCCTTGATATTTGCCAGAAACTCGCCATCTTTTTCGAGGATGACCACGCCTTTTGTGCCTCCTGAAACGTTCGGTTGTTTCATTCGTGCCTCCTTGTTCATCGAGTGTTTTCTCACGTCCGCCCCAGGAAGAGGTGGGCGAACACCTTAGCGTTTCCTATCATGTTGGATATAATACAGTTTTCATTCGGCTGATGGGCCATTCCCCCCAGTCTGCTCCACACAGCGGCCTGGTAGCCCTTTTCCCTGAGGTGCGCCGCCACTGTGCCGCCTCCAATCCCGCCGGGAAGGGCACCCACCCCGTAGACCTCCCGTATCGCGCCTGTAAGGGCCGTCACAACCGGCGCATCCCTGTCCGTGGGGGGAGGCGCTTCTACGGCCTGGACCGGCACAATGTCTATGGAGACGTCGAACGCCTGCTCCACTTCGTCGGCCATGGCGCGTACCCTCGACATGACTCCTACAAGGTCGTAGTCGGGCAGGATGCGGCAGTCGAGGTAAAAGACATCATCTCCCGGTATGGTATTTATATTGGGGACATTGGCGTCCTTTTTCGTGGGTTCGAAGGTGCTCGTTGGGGGACGGTAGAGCGGATCGATCTTGTCAAATATATGATACAGGTCGCCCAGCTTCGTGACAAGATGTGACGCGGCGGTGAAGGCGTTTCTCCCCAGGGATGGTTCGCTCGCGTGGCACTGCATCCCGACCGTTTTGAAGCGCAGCCACAGCAGGCTCTTTTCCGCCACCTCTATCATCGACCCATCATCGTTACCGAAGTCGGGGACGACGATGATGTCGTCCTTTTTGAAGAGCTTCTTCTTCATCCCGAGGAGGTATGCCAACCCCTTGTTGCTCGATGTCTCCTCATCGGCTACAAAGGCAAGCCCCACCGAGAACCCGGGTTTTACGCCTTCGTCAAGAAAGGCCTCGGCCGCGAAAATGGACGCGCCGAGGTCCCGCTGGTTGTCCTC
>CAZNBR010000140.1:0-6341 GCA_964571315.1 uncultured Syntrophaceae bacterium | reverse complement strand
TATTAGCGAGTTTGTGAAATGGAGGCAAGTCGGAAACAATACAAAGGGGTCCTGCAAAGCAACAAGTGATGGGTGGAGTCTGCTCAACACCTTTGAGCGTTTTACATAGTCGTTATATTTTAGGGGAGGAATACGAAAGGTACTGATGAAATATGAAGGAATGATAATAAGGCCCCCAAGTGAGGCGAGGAGCCTTCTGTTACAGATCAGTGTCGGTTGCTCACACAACAAGTGCACATTTTGTCCGACCTACAAGGGAGAGAAATTCAGGATCAAGACCTTTGAAGAGATTGAGGAAGATATCATAGAGGCATCCGGATACGGCCATATAAAAAAGATCTTCCTCTGCGATGGTGATGCTCTGATTCTCCCCATGAAAAAGCTGGTGCCTATCCTTGAATCCATCAACACACATATCAAGGGCGTAAAAAGAATAGGGCTCTACGCGAACGCGAAGAGCATTCTGCGCAAGACGCCTGAGGAACTTGCACAGCTGCGAAACCTGGGTGTAAAGATAGCGTATCTGGGTATGGAGACGGGGAATGACGATATCCTCCAGGCAATACACAAGGGGGCGAATTCCCGCCAGATGGTGGATGCGAGTCGAAAGATCAAGGAGGCCGGCATCACGCTTTCCGTTACGGTGCTTCTGGGGATCGGAGGGAAGGCACGGAGCATGGAACATGCCCAGGATACGGCCCGGGTACTGACGGAGATTGACCCCGATTATGTGGGGGCGCTTACCGTGATGGTTGTTCCGGGTACCGCCCTGTATGAAGAGCAGGTGTCGGGGAGATTCGAACTGCCCGACACATTCGGATTTCTTGAAGAACTGGGGGTTATGGTGGCGAAATCCGATTTTACCGACTGTTTCTTTACATCGAATCATGCCTCAAACTATCTGCCAATACGCGCCAGGATGCCTCAGGAAAAGGACGAAACGGTGAGGCTGATACAACATGTTGTCACATCCTCAAACAAAAAAGTGCTCAGGCCAGAATATCTGAGGGGATTATAAAAATATGCCCTTTGTTGTGAATATCAACCGAATGGGGGGGATGAAATATTTTTCCTGAGAGAATCAGAAAATGGATCGGTATGCTCTTCCCTGCAGCGGCCGGGAAAAGGGGACTGACGTTACTGGAAGAGAAGATACAATCCATTATCGACTCGGGTGAAGAGGATGGTCTCATCGACAGGCAGTCGGGTGAGATGATCCAGAGCATTCTTGAGCTGCGCGAGACAGTCGCCAGGGAGGTAATGGTGCCCCGGACCGAGATAGTCGCCGTGAGCGACAGCTCAACCATAGAGGACATATTGGCCCTCATCCTGAAACATGGGCATACGAGGATGCCCTTTTACAATGATAATATCGACAATATCGTCGGGATATTAAATGTGAAGGACCTGCTGAGGTTCTGGTCGAAACCCTTCGGGAGGGAAGACATCACCTCAATTCTCAGAAAAACCTATTATATACCGGAGACCAAGAATATTCACCTCCTTCTGCACGAACTCAAAGAAAAAAAATCGCATATGGCCGTAGTTATTGATGAATATGGCGGGACCTCCGGTCTTGTGACGCTGGAGGATCTGATAGAGGAGATAGTCGGTGAGATTCATGACGAACATGATGTCGAGGAAAATCCCTTCACAAAGCTTCCCGGGGGAGAGGTTCTTGTGGACAGCAGGGTCGATATCGAGGAGTTTGAAGACTACTTCGGTATAGATGTTCCGGAGGGACAGTTTGAGACACTGGGGGGATTTATATTCTACCTTATCAAGAAGATTCCCGTTACGGGTGAAACCCTTGCGTACGAAGACCTGAAAATCACCATAGAAGCGGCCGATGAGAGGAGCATAAAAAGGGTACGAATCCAAAGAATCGGGGAGTCGACGGCGGGCACTAAAAAGGAAAAGACGCGCGCACACGATGAATAAAAAAGACCTGTTACTCTCTCTGCTTTCCGGGCTTCTTGTATGTATGTCCTTCCCAAAAGTGGACCTGAGTTTCCTGATATGGATTGCTCTTGTACCGCTCCTGTATACCATCAAAGATAAAGACCTTCCGAACGCGTTCCGTACGGGATTTGCTGCGGGTCTTGTGTATAATATAGGTCTGGTATACTGGATCGTCTTTGTCGTCGTGCAGTATGGTCAGCTTCCTCTCTATGCCGGCGTTTCGGTCATGCTTCTTCTGGTCATGTACCTGAGCCTCTATCCGGCGCTCTTCTGCGTGGGTGTTGTCTATTTCAAGAAGAGGGGTATTGGAGCGGTGCTGGTGGCGCCCCTTCTCTGGACCGCTCTTGAGTATCTGAAGGCCCATCTCTTTTCCGGGTTTCCATGGGAAGACCTCGCCTATTCGCAACACGGGTACCTCTCCCTGATACAGATCGCTGATATTACGGGTATCTACGGTATAACCTTCCTGATAGTCCTTTTGAACTGCGTCCTCTATGACTGTATGAGCGGCCTGTTTCCCTCACCCGGCGGAAAAAGGAAGCTACCCCTGCCCGAGATCATTGTCGCGGTGGCCCTGGTCCTGATGGTTTTTGGGTACGGGGTGTACCGCGTCGATACCCTGAAAGAGGCTGAAAAGGGCCTTAATCCTGTGAATGCCCTCATTGTTCAGGGGAATATTGACCAATCCGTCAAGTGGAGCCCTGAATTCCAGACGGAAACCATGGATATATATCGGAGTTTGTCCGTCGATGCCTCAAGGAAGGGCGTGTCGTTGATCGTCTGGCCCGAAACGGCAGCGCCATTCTACTTTCAGGATTATGACGACAGGGCCAGGGGCGTTATCAATGTAGCACGGGAGGCAGGGGCCTGGCTCCTGTTCGGATCTCCGTCCTACGACAGGGAAGGGAAGAATATCTCCTTTCACAACAGCGCGTACCTGCTGTCTCCAGATGGGTTCATCTCCGGAAGATATGACAAGGTGCACCTGGTCCCCTTCGGAGAATATGTCCCCCTGAGCAGGATACTCTTTTTTATCGACAAGCTGGTTGTGGGTGCCGGGGATTTTAAGCCGGGTGACGAGATTGTGCCCCTTCCGATGGGTGACGAAGAGATAGGAGCCCTTATCTGCTATGAGGGTATATTCCCCGAAATCAGCCGTGAATATCGCTTGAAGGGCGCAGGACTTCTGGTCAATATAACCAATGACGCGTGGTATGGAAACACCTCCGCTCCTTACCAGCATTTGACGATGGGGATCTTCCGGGCAATAGAAACCCGTACCTATATGATACGGGCCGCAAATACAGGGATAAGCGCCATCGTGAACCCGGCCGGCGAGATTGTATCCAGAACAGGTTTATTTGAAAGGGGGATCCTGGGCGGCACGGTAAAATTCACTCACCATAGCACCTTTTATTCACGATACGGCAACATATTTGCTTGTTTCTGTATCGGGTTTCTGCTAATGGGCTTTCTAGTTTCCTTGAGGAGGAAGGACATATGATTGCAGACATTTCCGAAAAGATACAAAATTTGAAAACGAGAATAGACAACCTCAGAGGCTGTCTTTGACATAGATGCCAATGAAGAAAAGATAGGGCAGCTGGAAAAACGGACCCTCAAAGAGGGTTTCTGGGATGACCCCGCTACTGCCAGGGAGATAGTAAAGGAGAAGAGCAGGGCGGAGGAGACGGTCCGTGGATGGCACGATCTGAATAATGCCCTCCAGGACCTGGAGATGCTCTTTGAGATGGCATGCGATGAGGATGACGAGAACGTCCTGAAAGAGGTAGAAAAAGATATTGCCGGCCTCGAATCTTCGGTCAGGAATGATGAATTCAGGATGATGCTGGGCAGTGAAGAGGACCCGGGTAACGCCATTATGACAATCCATGCCGGCGCCGGCGGCACAGAAGCCCAGGACTGGGCTCAGATGCTTCTGCGCATGTATCTGAGGTGGTCCGAGCGAAAGGGTTTTGAAACGAAAATCATTGATCTCCAGCCGGGTGACGAGGCGGGCGTTAAAAGTGTAACCATGACGGTGGAGGGAAGATATGCATACGGATACGCCAAGGCAGAGGTGGGGATACACAGGCTTGTGCGTATATCCCCCTTTGACACCGGCAAGAGAAGGCACACGTCATTTGCGTCAGTCTTTGTATATCCAGAGGTCTCTGACGATATAGATGTTGAAATTAATGATAACGACTTACGGATAGATACTTACCGCTCCAGCGGAGCCGGAGGGCAGCATGTCAACAAGACCGATTCCGCTGTCAGGATTACCCATTTACCGACAGGAACCGTTGTACAGTGCCAAAATGAGAGGTCTCAGCACAAGAACAGGGCCATGGCCCTGAAAGTCCTGAAATCACGCCTCTATGAAGAGGAACTTCGCAAGAAGGCCGAGGAACTGGACGAGGTCAATAAGACAAAGAAGAAGATAGCCTGGGGAAGCCAGATACGCTCCTATATTCTTCATCCTTACAAGATGGTGAAGGACCACAGGACAAACAGGGAAGTGGGGAATGTGGATAGGGTGCTGGATGGTGATATAGACGACTTTATAGAGGCGTATCTGATAAGCTGATTGCGGCGGGCAGGGGCCATATCTTGCGGCCCTGCTTATTGCTTGCATTTCTCGATGAAACAATCTAGACAAGGGCACATAATAATAAAGGGGGTATGTTCTATGCCGTTTTTGGGGAGGGTCACTGTATGTTTGTATTAAAAAGGCTTATGATAACGGCCTTTCTTGTCTTGTCTCTGTCTTCGTGTATTCCGCCGCACGAATCCATCCCGCCGCCACCCCTCCTTCCTCAGTCGCAGAAGGCGCCTGCACCTGTAGTGCACACGAATAAAGCTCCTCAGGCATCCCAGGGCAGCCTTGATCTCAAATCTGCCCGGAAAGACCTCTCTGAGGACTCACCCTCTTTTGATACGGAAGCCTCCGACCAGGGAGAGACAAATGGAAAAAATCACGGCCAGAACAATCAGCAGGCAACCATGGATGAGGCCCTTGATTTTCTGGACCAGGCCCAGCTTCTCTGGGAAAAGGGGGAACCTGATAATGCCCTGAAGCTCCTCGATGAGGCCTATTCCCTTGTGCTGGATGTAAATGGCGACCTCGAGATTGCCAGGCAAAAGGATGACCTTCGCGTCATGATAGCCAAGAAAATCGTCGAGATATATACATCGAGAAGCCATGTTGCCGCGGGATACCAGAGCGAAATCCCCCTTGTTATGAATGAAGATGTCGAGGCGGCGATAAAGCGTTTTCAGCGCCACGAGCAGAACTTCTTTCTCTCCTCATACGAACGATCGGGCAGATATCGTCCGATGATACTGAAACAGTTGAAAGAGGCGGGACTCCCGGAAGAGCTTTCCTGGCTCCCGCTTGTTGAAAGCGGATTCAAGATAAAGGCACTCTCAAAGGCCAGGGCCCTCGGTCTCTGGCAGATAATACCTTCAACCGGCTATAGGTACGGGCTCAAGCGCGATCTGTGGATCGATGAACGCATGGATCCTGAGAAATCGACCCGGGCTGCTATAGCCTACCTGAAGGAACTCCATGGGATATTCGGGGACTGGCTGACGGTCCTGGCCGCGTATAACTGCGGAGAGGGGAGGGTGCTCAAGGCTATATCGCAGCAGCAGATGAATTACCTTGACAATTTCTGGGATCTTTATCGTCAGCTTCCCCCGGAGACATCGAACTACGTCCCGCGTTTCCTCGCAACAGTGCATATGATCAAGGACCCCGAGAAATACGGTATCGATCTGAATCGTGATCAGGAAAAGCCCTTGTCCTCCGACACGGTTAAGACGGAGAAGAGTGTCATGCTCAAGGACGTGGCACAGATGCTCAATGTACCGGAAGAGACACTGGCTTCCCTCAACTCGGAGCTTAGGTACAAAACGACCCCGGATACCTATGAGTTGAAGATTCCGGCAGGGATGGAAGAGAAATTTTCCCTGATTATCGACAAAGTTTCGGAAGCGAAGAAACCTGGCGGGGCACGGTATGTACGCTATAAGGTAAAAAAAGGCGATACACTCTCCCTTATTGCAGAGAGATACAAAAGCTCGGTCAATGCGATACTCGCAGCGAACCACCTCACCAGCAAACACAACATCAGGGCGGGCAGGTGGATCAAGATACCCTCCCGCGGCTATGATGTCTACTCTGAAGCACGCGCCCCTACGTCCAAGGGGGGCGATGTTGAGACATACAGCGTAAAGAAGGGGGATTCCCTCTGGCTCATTGCGAAGCGCTTCGGAACAACCATCTCAGAGATAAAGGCATTGAATGGCCTCCAGAGAAATGATCTCAGCATCGGTCAGATTATTAAGATACAGGGTAGTGCCACGGGGGACAA
>CAZNBR010000139.1:0-6351 GCA_964571315.1 uncultured Syntrophaceae bacterium | reverse complement strand
CTCGTTTCACTCGAAATGACAGGCCAGAGGGACTTTTTACGAGATCGTCAACCTTACCTTGAATGGATGACCCCATGATAGAAAAATGGCCTCACGCTCTTTCGGCGTGAGGCCATTTTTACTTCCGCATGTCCGTATTCTTACTCCAGAGGCGCTCCGGTGAAATTCGCCGAATCGACCTTCAAAGCCGCTCCTTCGTTGTTCATGATGCATTCGATCCGACCGAAGAATTTAGGAAATTCGGCGCCGATATAGAACTGCGACGAAAGCATCCTGCCGCTGTAGTAAGCCGCTTCGGCGTCTTCCGCAATCTTCTTCTGGCGCTCTTCTCCCTTGGCGTCCCCCAGGATGGCCTTCGCCTTGGGGATCGTGATCGTCAGGCTCCACAGGTGCAGCCAGGCCATAATGAGAGGGAACATGGCCTGCTGAAACGGAGTGGCATTGAGGACCAGGGCCATGAATTTGCCTTCACCCATCTGTCCCTTCATCATTTCGATGACTTCGTCGAGCTTCGCGAGCCCGCGGACGACGGGGGTGATGTACTTCTCGTCCACCACGCCCTTCGCCTTATCGATCGTATCGTTCATGCGCTTCCTGAGCTGCCCGTAATTGTACATCTCGGGGTTCATGAGGATCTTGCGCATCTGGAGATCGAGGGACTGAATGGCGTTGGTGCCCTCATAGACGGAGAGGACCTTGACGTCGCGGGCGTACTGTTCGACCGGGTATTCATTGCAGTAACCGTAACCGCCGTATACCTGGATGGCTTCGGCCGTGACCAGCCAGGCTTCGTCGGAGATGCCTGCCTTCACGATGGGGGTAAGAATTTCGACGATCCCCGTCGCTGCCTTCACCTCTTCGGGATCCTTCGATGCATGCATGATATCCTCGTGATAGGCGAGGAAGAGGCAGAGCATCCGCATCCCCTCTATGGTGCTCTTCATGTACATGAGCTCCCGCTTGACGTCGGGGTGTTCGATGATGGGGACCTTCAGAGCGTTCTTATTCAACATTTGGGTGACATGGGCGCCCTGGATCCTGTTGCGGGCGTAGGTGACGGCGTGCATGTAGCCGGCGCTGGAACAGGCCTCGGCCTGAACACCCGTATGGATGCGGGCCGCGTTCATGAGATGAAACATGATTTTCATTCCCTGGCGCTCTTCCCCCAGAAGATAGCCGACGCATTTGCCATTGTCGCCGAAAGCCAGCGACGAGGTGGCGTTTCCCTTGATCCCCATCTTGTGCTCGATGCCGGCGCAGTACATATCGTTGCGCTCGCCCAGGGAGCCGCCCGGGTTGACCAGGTATTTCGGAACGATAAAGATGGAGATGCCTTTCGTTCCTTCCGGGTCGCCTTCGATTCTCGCCAGCACCGGATGGATGATGTTCTCGGTCAAATCGCTTTCGCCATTGCTGATGAAGATCTTCTGGCCGGTGATGAGATAGGTGCCGTCGGCCTGCTTGACCGCCTTGGTCTTGAGCGCCCCGACATCGGAGCCGGCGCCCGACTCGGTCAGGCACATGGTGCCGCCCCATACCCCCTCGAACATCTTGGGGAGAAACATCTGTTTCAGCTCTTCGGAACCGAAAGGCAAAATGAGGGCCATCGCTCCGGTGATCGAACCGCAATACATGGTCAATGCTGTGTTGCCCGCATTAAAATACTCTGCGGACGCCATGGAGATAGTGGAGGGAATGCCCACCCCGCCTACTTCCTGAGGAAAGGCCAGGATGTGGAAACCGGCTTCGACGTATGCCTGGAATCCCTTGTGAAACGATTCGGGTACGGTGACGGTGTGCTCCTTGGCATCGTACTTGAGCCCTGTCTTGTCACCGTCGGCGTTGGACGGATAGAACTGCTCGATGGCGATCTTTTCCGCAAGCTCCAGGGTGTCTTCGTAAACGGAGCGGTCGAAATCCTGGAAGCGTTCGTACCGGTTCAATTTTTCCAGTTCCAGCAGTTCAAAAAGAACAAACCGGACATCACGGGAATCAACTAATGGGTTCAGCGACATAATGTACCTCCTCTGGTTATATGTTTTTTACTGGCTATGGCAGCCAATTTTCTTAAAAGGACTGACCCATTTTCAGCTTCTGCCTACCTTCGGTATCGCCCTATCATGATTTTCATTTGAAAACCACCATATGTTGAAGGCGGGTAAAGGGGACGGTTGTATCTTTAAGGGGAGTGATGCGGATAAAGAGCGCATCAAAATGAAACCGTGGACCTGGTTTTTCTGGTTTTCCGCTGAATTTACCGGTTATATGGTCTTCGGTTGATGTTTCAAATGAAACGCGTCGGCAATCTGTTCCAGTCTTTTGTCAAGCGTCCAGATGGATACTCGCGTCAACAGGGCGGAAGCGAGGAGATGGATGTCAACATAACCCAGCCCCTTCCCCATGAGCTGATTGCCCTCTATGAAGGTCAGAATTTCCTCGTGCTCCGCCACGATGGTCGTCGGCAGCGATTCCAGAAGGGAAAGTATCGCGGTCCTGTTCTTGAGATTCCCACAGGCAAGCTCGCCTATGATAAACGGATGGCACGCGACCTCTCCATTGTCGAAGATCCGCAACCCCGGCATTCCCCTCCCGGAAATGCAAACCCAAGACGGAGGTATCACCAAGAACCATTCTCTACGACCCGCCTCTCCTCGGTATCGGTTCCAACTGCTTTTCCGTTCCCCCAAGCTGTGCAAGCCTCTTTGCGCTCTCTCTGGAAATGAGCGCCTCCAAACCGAAGCTTGACCAGTGTCGTTTTTTCTTTAATCCCTGTCATTGCGGACGCCTTTTCGATCAGGCTGTCCTCAATATTGAGTGTTGTTCTCATGCCTTTACCTCACCATATCATATGCATCAGCATGGCCCATCGATGCATACGTGTCAAGTCATCTGTGGGTGCCGGAGTGCGACAGAGGTCACCGTGTCGGGAAACCGAAACCGAGGGTTTCCCTCACCGGCCGGACTCTTCGACCACATCGATCTCTTCAGGGGTCAGGTCATACAGATCGTACACCAGGTTGTCGATCTGACGATCGGTAGCATCGATCCGGCGACCTTGACCGCATCCTCGTGGATCACGTCCCCATTATTACTCGGGAGGACCGATCTCGGCCGGACGGGTCAATGAAAAAGGCAAAAGGGATTTAAAATGAGGAGTAATCCTGGTTTCTGGATAAAGCTTGGGTGTGAATTCTATGTTATTATTTATAAAATCAATCAGTTAACGAGGTGCAAATGCCCGTGAGTAAGCTTCAAGGACTTTTGGTCGGCAAAAGTAGCCAAGGCACATTTCCATAGAAACACGGAAAGCTATTGATTGCAGAAGAAAAGCGTCTAATTGATACCTTTTGTGGTCCTCAGGATGCCAAATATCCTTCCGTTTCCCTGTATGATGGTGAAGGAAACCGCGTAGATCAACAATATATTCAATGATCGAATCGACAGACATGGCGCCAAATTTTTTGATAAAATTGCAGGATTCGTTTTGTAGAGTCGATTTTGTAACAATCGGGTCGGATAGAGCTTTCTGAATAGCTTTTCTCAATTGTTTGGAACTCTTAAATGCCTGCTTGACAGTTTGCTTTTTATATTTCCCTGCGCCGAAAAGACTCTCAAGTAAAAAGTAGAAGTTGAAGATACCGTCTATGAAACGGTGCTCATAACAGTCCAAAGAACCTTTTCGAAAAAACGCGAGTTGCATTTCGATTTCTGCCGCCTCATCGGCGGCGAAGACTGACCTTGCCAATAAGTCGAAAGGTAACGGTGGAGCATGTGTTAGGTCAGGCTTTCCAAGATCGGTTGAAAATTTTCTAACCTTTATAGCCGCCTTCTCTTCATCGTTCTCCGGAATCCACGTGGTCGTGAAATGATTTAGATCAATTTTGTGCACGCCAAAGACGGATAGAAGTGCCTCTATTGATCGGACTTCTCGTGCCACAAATGGGAAAGCCGGAGATGGAACATGGATGTGAGCTTTTACTCCTGGAGATGGGTTCGGAATAACTGTTGGCAGATCATGGGGGCCATTTGCAGGGACTGTTACTGCAAGGCCGGTGAGCAGTTCCCCTTTCTGTAGGAATTCAAAAATCCACCCTCTCGTACCTACAGGATGAAGTTCACTCACTTTGACATGCCCGGCTATGTTAAAGGTGTATTTGCATTTCATTTTTCTTGCCCGCGCGACACATCAGCATTTGGCGCGCTGGCGTCAATATGCTGGGTGTGCTTGTTCTGCAATTTGTCATGTTGATAAATGTAAGTTCCTCTCTTCCCGAGATCCATCCGGGTTCTGCCATGTGAGGTGCGTGTCGTACGACATGGAGCTGTGCAGGTTGAAAGATGCAATCAGCGTGAATGACTGACCGGGCTGAAGAGACGGATACGGCAGCTTGCGTTCCGTTTCACTTACAGAAAGGGGATTATCGGGACTTGAGGGATCAATCTCAAATGTCACATCTGAGGCGACGGCTATGCCTTGATTCATTATGACGAACCGGAAGTCGGTTCTGCCGACCTTGACCAGTTCGACAGTAACATGCGCATGCTCTCCGGTTTGTTCTTCTTTCTCGATGAGTTCAATTTGTTTCTTGGCGAGAGCTGCTGTTATTGCCTCGAACTCAAGCTGTTTCCTTTGTGTTTTATGGGAGCGCACGAGGGATACCGCTGAGACCACGACTGCCAGTAGAGCAATCAGCAAGGTTATTATCTCGTATGGTGTCATTGTTCCTATATCCTATTTGCAGAACAAGCAAATGCATAGAGCCTTAACATTCGGATTTTCTTTTATCGAAGAATATTTCCGCAATAACGTACACTTGCAAGCATGCCATTTTCCTTCTTCTCATCGGACGTATTGTTCAACCACTTCGATTTCCTCAGAAGTGAGGTCATACAGTTCATAAACAAGCCTGTCGATCTGCCGGTCGGTGGCGTCGATCCGGCGCCGGATCAGATCCTGCTCGTGGCCGGTTTTGGCCTCCGGCAGCTCTTTGTGCAGCGTTACTATTTGATGTGTAAGCTTTTCTATCTGACCATGATTGGTTATGTCCCCACCTACTTTTATCGGAATTTGCCGTATATACATCGGCTTATATTCGAAATACCCACCTTGCTTTGTTGAACAAATAGAGCGCATAAAGAAATCTGCCAAACGTGAATTGAGGACTCCGAGGAGAAAGAGATCATTAGTGGAAATAATCGACGTCTTATCATTAGAGTAAATGCCCCCATCGTCAAAGGTGTAAGATGCGCACTTAATTATGGCAGGGATTATGATCTTAGGTTTCTCAAATTCTCCGTAGTAATCAACGGCATCTTGAATTTCGTACCACTGGTAGTTTCCCGGTTTGCGTCCTTTCCATTCAACCCCCTTCCAGCCCTTCGGTTTTGGTATGAGCTTTTCTTTATATTGAGAGAGATAACGGTGGATGGCGGGATAGCCTTTGATGTCAATGCCCCGTCTTGTAAATATCAGGAAACGTTTGCTCAATGGCGGTTGATAACGCTTTACATCGCGGCCTAAGAGAAAGGGCTTGATAATCTCTTCGCTCTTTTTGTCTTCAGCGATAAGCCGGGCTCTCGTTTCCGTATCGATCACAAAGACTTCATTGAGTCCAGTTAATACGCCGCGATATATTTCCCCCTTTACATATCCGCCAAGTGGAATGCCCGCGTTCTTGATCTTTTCCAGAAGTTCCTGTGTGCTGTCATCAGAGAGCGACCAGCCTTGATTATCAAGTTTTGTCCGTTCAATGGCATATGTTTGTCCCGCTACATACTCTTGGAGGTTATGAAATTCCAGGGTTTTCACAACCGTTATGTTCATTGACTTTTCCGGTTTGTTTTTCGCCACACGTATTATGCAGGGATAAGTTGTTGCCTTTTGGAAAACGGGCAAGTCGCCAAAATCGACGATTTCCTCCAGGCTTTTATCTTTGAGCCATTTCCTCAAGTTCGCGCCGTAGTTGGCCCGCATCCATTTATTTGCAACAATGTAAGAGAAAATGCCCTGCTCCCTTAGAAGCATCAGGCCGCGCTCAATGAAATACACATAGAGGTCCGCCGTTCCATCAAAAACTTTATAATGAGTTTGAAAATACCCTTTGGAATCAACCAGCAATTCTTGCCGTACATACGGTGGATTTGAAATCACCGCGTCAAACCCGCCAGCTTTCATGATCTCCGGGAATTCAGCATTCCAATCAAAAGGATTGACTCGCCGGATCTCCTCCTCGTCGGGTAATAATTGTCCGTCGAGGTAGTCCGGCCCGATGAGGGAGTTGCCGCACTTGATGTTGTCGCCGAGGTCGGGGGGCGCCCGTTCGCGCCAGAGCGTCAACTGCCTGTTCAGTG
>CAZNBR010000138.1:0-6383 GCA_964571315.1 uncultured Syntrophaceae bacterium | reverse complement strand
AAGTCATTTTCCAGGCCCATTGGTTCCGGGTTGAATATCCGTTCATCCATCAAACGGGGTTCCTTGACGATCGGTTTAAAATCCATCAGGGCGAGGATGTCTTTCTCGAGATCGATACCGGGCGCTATCTCGATAAGCTCCAATCCCTCTTTAGTCAACGCGAAGACACACCGTTCGGTCACATACCGCACATACTGATCCTGTTCTGCGCTGTACTTTCCGCCGAAGGTCATATGTTCAACCTGATTCACAAACTTCTTTGTTTTCCCCTCCTGGTCGATGCAAAGCTTCTTGTTACTCACGGATACCTTCAACCCCCCGGCGGTAAAGGTTCCCACAAAGATGCACCTTTTCGCCGCCTGGCTGATATTGATAAATCCGCCGCATCCGGCGAGCTTTGGACCAAACTTGCTGACGTTGACATTGCCGTCCTTGTCCGCTTCCGCCATTCCGAGACAGGTTATATCCAGACCGCCACCGTCGTAGAAATCAAACTGGTAGGGCTGGTCTATGATGCAATCCGGATTTGTCGCGGCTCCGAAGCTCATTCCCCCGGCGGGAATACCTCCAATGATGCCGGGCTCGGCGGTAAGGGTGAGGTACTTGGAAATTTTCTCTTCATTGGCCACATTAGCGACACCCTCGGGCATGCCGATCCCCAGGTTTACAATATCGTTTGCTTTCAATTCAGATGCAGCCCTTCGCGCGATGATCTTTCTGGCATCCATTTTCAGGGGAGTCATTGATTGTAATGGAATCTTTACCTCGCCGCTGTAAGATGGATTATAAACCTCTGCAAAGGTCTGCCAATGGTTTTCAGGTTTGGAAACGACTACGCAGTCGACAAGAAGCCCCGGTATCTTCACATCTCTGGCATTCAACGTTCCCTTATCGGCAACCCTCTCAACCTGGGCAATGACAATGCCGTTGGAATTCTTCGCAGCCATCGAGATAGCAAGATTTTCGATGGTTAAGGCCTCTTTTTCCATAGTGATGTTGCCGTCCGTATCGGCAGTCGTACCCCTGATAAGGGCTATATTTATTGGAAGGAGTTTGTAGGCGAGGTATTCCACACCATCGAAAGTGACCAGCTCTACAATATCTTCCTTGGCTGAATCATTTATTTTTCCTCCTCCGTGCCTTGGATCGACATAGGTCCCTAGACCTATTTTTGTAATGGTTCTGGGCCTATGGGCGGCGATATCCCTGAACATGTGCGATATGACCCCCTGGGGGAGGTTATAGGCGATGAGCTTATTTTCAATTGCCATTTTGCCGAGTTTTGGAGCAAGTGCCCAGTGACCTCCTATAACCCTTCTTAACAGGCCTTCGTGGGCAAAGTGGTTCAAGCCTCTGTCCCCGCCATCCCCCTGCCCGGCGGCATAGATAAGGGTTAAATCCCTGGGTTTTTGATTGCGTAAAAAATACTCTTCAATCCCCACAGCTATTTCCTCGACAACAGCTATTCCGACAAAACCGCCGGTTGCTATCGTATCGCCATCTTGTATGAGTTGGACAGCATCCTCTACTGTTACCACCTTGTTTTTTGCCCGCATAGTGCCAAGGAGAACGGGATGAATGCTCGCCTTTTCTGATGATTTTTGATCAGATGTCATAATGTAGCTCCTGTTGAAACCGGTATATTGTCAATTTAAGATAAAAAAGTGTCTGTCTGTTACATCAGTTTAGGAGGGCTTACCACGGCCTCACCTTCCAGTACCCTGATTCCATCCTGGTTCACGCAGGTGGTTTCAAGCCGCACCTTATTCTTCGAGGCCATGATTTCTATGACTTCCGCCCGGGCGGTAATGGTGTCACCTATCCGGACCGGGGCCAGGAACTTGAGGCTCTGATCGAGGTAGATGGTCCCCGGTCCCGGCAGTTTCATGGCAATCACCGTTGAAATAAAACTCGCCGACAGCATGCCGTGGGCAATGCGCGTCTTGAAAAAGGTTTTTTTCGCGTACTCCTCATTTATGTGCGCCGGGTTGAAATCCCCGCTCACGCCCGCATAGAGATAAATGTCCGACTCAGCGACAGTTTTTGTAAATTCCGCGCTGTCACAGATCTCAATTTCTCCAATCGTCTTGCCGCTCATATGTAGCCCCCTCGGGAGAATTCAGAATGTACTCATCGTGCGATCGCACAAATGTACTTCAAAAAGCATGCCAATGTAGCCGTGCATGTACCGGCATAGCCTGTGTCCGTCATAGAGGGAAAGAATGCGGAATTGGGAGGGTGCTCCGGGCAGGGACAGGTGTAGCCGTGGTGCTACACCCGGGAGGTCTCCCCTTCATTTCTGAGGGGTATGTTATATTTTTTCATCTTTTTATAGAGAAGAGTCCGGTGGATGCCCAGAAGCTCGGAGGCCTTTTTCTTGTTGTGCCCTGTACTGTGAAGCGCCCCGAGGAGCGCCTTTTTTTCCGCATCCCCTTGTACATCCTTCAGAGAGGGTTGCCCGTTGTCCGGCGAGTACCTTGGGTCCCCTTTCATATCACGGGTTTTATGGTACAGGTAGAAGGGGAGGTCATCTTTGCGAATAACAGTCCCTTCCAGCGAAGAAAGCGTCCGCTCGATGACATTCTGAAGTTCCCTTACATTCCCATACCAGTCGTAATTCTTGAGAACTTTCTCAGCCTCGGAGTCAATCGATACTTCTTTGACACTGGCCTCCTCACTCAGTTTTTTCAGTATGTGCCTTGCCAGGGGGATAACATCGTCTCTCCTCTCCCGGAGAGGGGGAATGTTGAGCGATATCACGTTCAATCGGTAAAAGAGATCCATCCTGAACAGTTTCTCCGGCATCATCTCCTGGAGGTTCTGATTTGTCGCGGCAATGAGACGGAAATCGGATTGGACCACCGAAGTTCCACCCACCCTTGAGAATTCCTTTTCCTCGAGAACACGCAGCAGTTTCGGCTGCATTTCAATGGGCATATCCCCTATCTCATCAAGAAATATGGTGCCGCGATTCGCCAGCTCAAATTTCCCTTTTTTACCGCTGGTGCTTGCCCCGGTGAAGGCGCCCTTGTCATAGCCGAAGAGCTCCGATTCAATCAATTCTTTGGGGATCGCTGAACAGTTGATACGTACAAGCGGATACACCTTGCGAGGGCTGGCATGGTGAATAGCATGGACAAACAACTCCTTCCCCGTTCCGCTTTCCCCCGTTATCAATACTGGGAATGGATTGGCAGATGCCTGCAAAGCCGCCTTTTTCAGAGAGGTGATGGCCTCGCTCACACCCACAATGCTGTCAAGGGTATAGCGCGCTGACCGCAGGGTAAGAAGTTCCTCTTCGTACTCTTTTACCTTCGATTCAAGGAGCGAAAGCCTCTTTGCGAGTTTTGCCACGTCTTTCGCATCTTTAAACATTACCTGGCCGTACACGGCGATTACCTTGCCATTCTCCTTAATGGGGATACGCTGGACGACCATCTTTTGTCCCATTATTAAATGAGAGTCGTTGATCTCCGGTTTCCCTGTTTTCGCCACAATGTGCATACGGCTGTTTTCAACCACGTCGCTGCAGTGTTTGCCGATCTGTTCTTCGGGATTTATTTTTAAAAATTTACCGTAGGGCTTATTAAAATGAGTGATGTAGCCTTCCGCGTCGGTCACTATGACGCCATCGTGAATGCTGTCAAAGATCATCGAATACATTTCAAGCTGGTCTTTTATGTCCTGGGTCTCATTGCAGTTGTTTTTTGTGGCCACCTCGTTCCCCCCGTCCCGTGTTCTCTCTATGGCAGTGTATCAAACAAGCTACATGTACCACATGTTTGATACTTATTTCTAATCCTCCCAGGAGTCAAGCAATTTGTGTCCCCATAAGATGGATTCCCGGCCACACTGCGGGAAGAGAAAGAGATCCTTTCCATGCCCCGACTCCACGGGTCTATGGCCTGAAACTTGCAATGTATCTATCCTTAAGTAGCTTGAGCAGTTCGATATTCAACACCAAAAACCACAAGGAGGTAACTGAATGAGAAGAAAATTTTTTATCACGGTTTTGGCAATAGCGCTGGTCTTTAGTTTTTCCTTAGCAACTTCACCCGCTGTTGCCGCAGAGAAGGTCCTCAAGTGGAAGATGACATCCACGTGGCCGCCATCAATCGATTTGATTCAGGCTGATTATGCCTTTGTGAAAGCGGTCAATCAGCTCTGCAAGGGTCGTCTTGAAATCAAATTTTATACCGGTGGAACACTGATGCCGTCGTACGAGGTCTTTGACGCGGTGAGCAAGGGTACGGTTCAGGCGGCCGGTGACTGGCCCAACTACTGGGCGGGGAAAGATCCGGTCTTCGATACCCTCGGCTCCTATCCCATGGGTCTGACTCCTGTCGATTACCTCGTGTGGTACTACAATGGCGGGGGCAAGGCGATCTACGAGGAGGCCTACGGAAAATTCGGAATGATGTATCTCGTCACGGGCGTGACCCCCATGGAGTGCGGTATCCGCAGTAACAAGCCGGTCAAGTCGCTGGAAGACATCAAGGGCATGAAAATCAGGATGTCCGGCCAGACACAGGGCAAACTTCTCAAGGATCTCGGAGCGGCCCAGGTTGCCATGTCGGGGCAGGAAATTTATCAGGCCCTTCAGAAGGGCGTCATCGACGCAGCCGAGTTCTGCAGTCCCTCCTGCGACTGGGGTATGGGGTTCCAGGAGGTAACCAAGTACTGGGCGGTTCCAGGATGGCACCAGCCCGCATCGGTCATGGGAGTCATGATAAACAAGAAGGTATGGGACAGCTTGAGCAAGGATTTGCAGGATGACATTCGTTACGCAGCCCAGGCTTCCTCGATGGAGTTTTTCTGCAAACAGTACTTCGACACAATCGAATACACCCAGAAATTCATCGATAAGGGTATCAAGATCAACCGGTATGACGATGCCGTTCTCGACAGGATTTTAAAGCTGACGAACAAGCATACCGAGGAAACGGCAAAGGGCAACCCGCTTTTCAAGAAATCGATGCAATCTCAGATGAAGTTCAAGAAGGGTTTTGCAAAGTGGCGGGAAATGGAAGCCCCGTTCACCTTCGGATTTAATCCGACGGAGTATCCTAACCTTGATTAATGGCGTTTAACAACGCGTTAAAAAGCGAGGTAGAGACCCCCGGCACCCTCGTCAGGGGTCTCTACTTCTTTTACAAATTCTGAATGTTGTTGTTGTAACCCTCATCCCTGTTACAATGATATCTGGTTCGGTACAAATGTTTCTGACAATGGGTGATGAGCGGATTTTTTCAGGCGCGTAATTCTTTAGATAATGATGCTGAGCTCATCGGCATGTGCGGCACGGGGAGGAGGTTCTATGAGTTTGAGTTTTGCAAAAAAGATATCAAGGTTCTGCGACGCAATCAATGAGTGGACAGGGAGGATCTTCGGCTGGGTGATAGTTCCCCTTGTCCTGCTCACGGTTATGGAGGTGGTGCTTCGTAGATTTTTCGGATCGCCAACCATATGGAGCTTCGAGGTGCTCAAGCAGCTCTACGGCCTTCATTTTATGATTGTCGCCGGCTTCGGCCTACTCTACGGGTCGCATGTGTCGGTCGATGTGTTCACCATGGTTCTTTCAGAAAAGAAGAAGGCCATCATCGATCTGATAAGCTACGCCCTATTCTTTTTCCCTTTCGTGGTCGTATGCATCTGGCAGGGCTATTCCTTCGCCTCACGGTCATGGGCGATGAAGGAAACCACGTGGAGCGTCTTTGCCCCGCCGGTGTATCCCATCAAAACGGTGATCATCGTGTCGTTCATCCTGCTTTTGATACAGGGAATATCGGAAGTTATCAAAAAGATATTCATCATCAGGGGGGTTGAGCTATGATTGATATAAGCCCTGAACTGATTACGATTCTGATGTTTTCCGGCCTGCTGATCGGCCTCTTCATGGGTCACCCCCTCGCCTTCGTGCTGGGTGGTCTGGCGGTCATATTCGGATATTTAGGATGGGGGCCATCGGTATTTTATATGTTCATGAACAGGATGTGGGGGACGATGGACAACTATGTCCTTCTTGCCATTCCCCTCTTCATATTCATGGCGCAGCTTCTCGACCAGTCGGGTGTTGCCGAAGAGCTTTTCAAGGCGCTGCGGTATCTGATGGGCCAGACAAAGGGTGGTATCGCGCTTGCAGTCATTGGAGTCTCCACGGTTTTTGCGGCCTGCACCGGTATCATCGGTGCCTCGGTGGTCACCATGGGACTTCTGGCCATACCCATGATGAGAAAGTACGGGTACAATGAGGAATTGTGCTATGGTTCGATATGCGCGGGAGGGACCCTTGGCATACTGATTCCTCCCAGCATCATGCTGGTTGTCATGGCGAGTGAGGCGACGCTTTCCGTCGGAAAATTATTTGCCGGTGCTGTGTTCCC
>CAZNBR010000137.1:0-6401 GCA_964571315.1 uncultured Syntrophaceae bacterium | reverse complement strand
TCATGGCTCAGTTGGGCAAGACCTTTCCGACCAATGATTGTTCTGCATGCATACTTTCCCCCAAGCTTGTCGAGGTGGGGAGACATCCCAACGTAGAGATACTGACAAAGAGAACCGTCGAGGCGGTTGACGGCGAGCCGGGCCACTTCAAGGTAAAGCTTGCGAGGGCGCCGAGGTTTGTCGATATCGATAAGTGTACCGGGTGCGGCGACTGCGCCAAGGTCTGCCCGGTTACGGTATCGAACGCCTTTAACGAGGGCCTGGATGACCGGAAGGCCATCTACCGGAAGTTTCCCCAGGCTATTCCCAGTGCGTTTGCGATCGAAAAGATAGGGACGGCACCCTGCAAGGCGGCCTGCCCCACCCATATCAGTGTCCAGGGCTATGTGGCGCTCATCGCCGAAGGGAAGTACAAAGAGGCCCTGAAGCTTATCAAACAGGAGAATCCGCTCCCCTCCGTGTGTGGCAGAGTCTGTAACCACCCCTGCGAGGCGGCCTGCAAGAGGGGTGAGGTGGATCAGCCCGTATCCATCATGTATCTGAAACGGTTCGTGGCTGACCTCGATCTGAACGACGAGACAAAATATGTCCCCGAGATAAAGGAAAAGAAGGACAAGAAGGTTGCCATCATAGGCGCCGGACCTGCGGGCCTGACGGCCGCATACTTCCTGGCAGTTGAAGGATACCAGGTCACGATCTTTGAGGCGCTCCCCGTTGCGGGTGGCATGCTTACCGTCGGTATCCCGGAATACCGCCTCCCCAAGGATGTCCTGAATGCCGAGATCAAGACCATTGAGGATCTTGGCGTCGGAATAAAGTACAACACAAAGGTGGGTCGGGATATCACCATGGATGGCCTCCGGAAGGAATTTGCCGCCACGTTCATCGGTGTGGGATCTCATGTCAGCAGCAAGCTGCGTGTCCCCGGTGAGGATGATCTGAAAGGGGTGGTCCACGGTATCGATTTTCTGAGAAGGGTCGCTCTTGGCGAAAAAGTATTCCTCGGGGATCGTGTTGCGGTGGTCGGCGGCGGTAATGTTGCGATGGATGCCGTCCGGACGGCGCTGAGGACCGGTTCCAAGGAGGCCTTTGTCCTGTACAGAAGGACGCGCGCCGAGATGCCTGCGGCCGATGAGGAGATCGAAGAGGCCCTGCAGGAAGGGATCAAGATGGAGTTCCTGGCCGCCCCGGTGAAGGTGCTGGGAAGCGGTGGGAAGGTGACCGGTATCGAGTGCATACGGATGGAACTGGGTGAACCCGACGCGAGCGGGAGGAGACGCCCCGTGCCGATCGAGGGATCGGAGTTTGTCGTCGAGGCCGATGCGATTATTCCCGCGATAGGACAGACCAGTGATCTTTCATTCGTCACCGAAGAGAGCGGCATAGCCGTCAATAAGTGGAATACCTTCGATGTGGATACGGTGACCTTTGCCACGAACGTGGAGGGGGTCTTTGCCGGTGGTGACGATGTGACCGGGCCGGCGACGGTGGTTGAGGCCATCAATGCCGGTAAAGAGGCGGCCAAGTCCATCGACCGGTATTTGCGTGGTGAGGACATCAGTCTGGGGCGGGCGAGAGACTGGACACAGGATATCGCCGATAAGGCGGACAACAGTTCCGTGATAAAGGAAAATCGTCCGCCGATGCCGGAGCTCGAACCCGGAACGCGGAGGACCAACTTTGAAGAGGTTGCCAAGGGGTACAGCGAAGAGGATGTCCTCAGGGAAGCAAAGAGGTGCCTGAGTTGCGGTATCTGCTCCGAGTGTTATCAGTGTGTCGAGGCCTGCGTGGCCGGGGCAATTGACCACGAGATGGGGCAGGAGGAAGAGACCATCGATGTGGGCGCGGTTATCGCAGCTCCGGGAACCGAACTCTTCGATGCTCACTTAAGGGGTGAGTACGGGTTCGGTATCTACGACAATGTCTTAAGCAGTATTCAGTTTGAGAGGGTTTTGTCCGCGTCAGGCCCCTTCTTCGGTCATGTACAGAGACTTTCCAATGGCCAGGAACCTAAAAAGATCGCATGGATACAGTGTGTGGGTTCAAGGGACGTAAATTGCGGGAACAGCTGGTGTTCATCCGTCTGCTGTATGTACGCGACCAAGCAGGCCATTATCGGGAAGGAACACCTCAAAGCACTCGAACCCACGATATTCTATATGGATATGCGAGCCTATGGGAAAGATTTTGACCGTTTTGTAAACAGGGCGAAGGATGAATACGGGATCAGATATATAAGATCCATGCCGTCGTCCATAAAGGAACTCCAGCAGACCAAGAATCTGCTCCTTGGATACGTTCAGGAAGATGGAACACTGATCGAGGAGGAGTTTGACATGGTTGTTCTTTCCGTTGGTTTGACTCCGCCGAAAGATGCGGAAAAACTGGCTGAGAGCCTGGGCGTAGAACTTGAGGAACATGGTTTTTGTAAAACCCGGCTGGAAGATCCTGTGCAAACTTCCCGTGACGGCGTCTATGTCTGTGGCGTCTTTGGGGGTCCCAAGGATATCCCGGAGACGGTTATGGAGGCGAGCGGCGCCGCGGCACATGCGGGGAGCCTCCTGGCCTCGCAACGAGGGACACTGACCGTTGCGGAACAACTCCCCGAAGAGATGGATATGAGGGGGACCGGTCCCCGGATAGGTGCCTTTATCTGTCACTGTGGTATCAATATCGGGGGCGTGGTCAATGTCCCCGAAGTGGTCGAATATGTCAAGACCCTCCCCAACGTGGTGTACGCCGCGGACAACCTCTTTACCTGTTCTCAGGACACGGCGGTAAAGATGGGTGAGATGATCAAGGAGCACAACCTTACCAGGGTTGTGGTGGCATCATGCTCGCCACGGACGCATGAGGGACTCTTCCAGGAAAATTGTGAAAAGGCCGGACTCAACCGGTATCTGTTCGAGATGGCCAATATTCGGGATCAGGATTCGTGGGTTCACATGAATGAACCGGAAGCGGCGACCGAAAAGGCGAAGGACCTGGTCCGTATGGCCATAGCCAAGGCAGAATATTTGAAGCCCTTGAAGCCGGGGCAGCTCAGTGTAAATAAGGCTACACTGGTTTTAGGTGGTGGGCTTGCCGGTATAATTGCCGCCCTCAGTCTTGCCGATCAGGGTTTTGAATCCTATATCGTAGAGAAAGAGAATGAGCTAGGCGGGAATTACGGAAAGCTTTACTATACACTGGAGGGTCTTGATACAAGGAAACACCTGGCCGATCTCCTGGCGCGTGTCGACAAGAACGATTTGATCCATGTTTTCACAGAAGCGAAGATAAAGAATCTCGAAGGGTTTATAGGAAACTATAAGACAACCGTTGAATCCGGAGGGAAGGAACACCAGTTTGAACATGGTGTAGTCATAGTGGCAGCCGGTGCGTATGAGAACAAGACAGATGAATATCTCTATGGCCAAGATGAAAATGTCGTCACCCAGAGAGATCTGGAGAAGCTTATTTACGAGAAAAATCCAAAGGTTGCGGATGCCAAAAGTGTGGTTATGATACAGTGCGTCGGTTCGAGAACTGCGGAGAGACCATATTGCAGCAGATACTGTTGCACCGAAGCGTTGAAAAATGCCCTCAAATTAAAGGAGGACAACCCGGACAGAGATATCACCATACTCTATAGAGACATCAGGACCTATGGCTTCAAGGAAGATTCTTATAAAAAGGCCAGGGAGGCCAATATCAAGTTCATCTGCTATGAAGACGAAGACAGGAAACCCGAAGTGAGCTCCAATGGTTCTAAGGTTTCTGTGAAGGTCTTCGATCCCATATTGAACGAACGGGTAGAGATTGAAACGGACCTGCTGGCACTCAGTGTTGGTGTTCTTGGAAATTCTGACAATCATGCCATCAGCAATATGCTGAAACTGTCAGTCAATCAGGATGGTTTCTTCGCTGAGGCCCACGTGAAGCTGAGGCCCGTCGATTTTGCCACGGATGGTGTTTTCATGTGTGGTATGGCCCATTCACCCAAATTGAGCGATGAGGCTATCACACAGGCCAATGCCGCTGTCGCGCGTGCATGTATAATCTTGAGTAAGGATTTTATCGAGGCGGAGGGAAAGACCGCATATGTCAACAAGGATCGGTGTATGGCGTGCGGGCTCTGCGAAGCGAATTGTCCCTTTGGAGCCGTGGAGGTAGATGAGGAACAGGGTTGTGCCGTGGTCAATTCCGTCCTGTGCAAGGGATGTGGGGTGTGCACGGCATCCTGCAGGATGAACGCAATTGATCTTAACGGTTTTAACAACGAGGAAATCCTGGCGCAGATAAGCGCTCTGTAAGAGGTGGAATGAGGAACATATGACTGAAAAAGCAAACGAAAACTGGGAGCCTAAGATAATTGCCTTTGTGTGCAACTGGTGTACCTATGCGGGGGCGGACCTGGCCGGCATAAGCAGACTGCAGTATCCCCCCAATGTCCGGCTGATAAGGCTGCCCTGCTCGGGGAGGGTGAATCCGTTTTATATTGTGAAGGCCCTGCAGGATGGTGTGGACGGTGTCCTTGTCTCCGGTTGTCACCCGGGTGAATGTCACTATATCAGCGGCAACATGTCGGCCAGACGAAAATTTGCCTTGCTGAAGAATTTTCTTGCTTATGTGGGCATTGAGCCCGACCGGACGATTTTTACATGGGTTTCCGCGTCGGAGGGGGAGAAATTTGCCAGGGTTATGAAGGGAGTTACCGAAAAGGTCAAGGCACTGGGTCCGGCCCGGAAACTGGTGAAGAAACTGTAAACTGTCAAATAACAGGAACGAGGAATCGACAACTGTGGAAAATATAGAAAAACAACTGCGGGAACATGCAAAGAAGCTGCTTGCCGAAGGCAAGGCGGATGTCATTATAGGGTATGAAAAAGGCACGCTTCCGTTTCAGACGGCACCCTGTTTCATAACGGATCCCGATGACGCACAGCGTCTTGTCTGGAACCGGTTCTGTTCCGTCAACCTGGCAAAATATGCCCATGATGTCATCTCCCGGCACAGGGAATCTCAGCAGCGAACCAAGCCGGAGGAAAGGACGAAAAAGGTTGTCGGCATTGTGGCCCGTGGGTGTACTACCCGGTCTCTTACAATTCACCTTCAGGAAAAACAGTATGACCGTGACCAGGTTGTTATTATCGGTGTTCCCTGTACGGGATTCGTCGCCAACAAGAAAATGTCGGCCGCCGTGGATGGCAAAGAGGTCATAGCATGCTCCACCGATGGAGACAGTCTGTCCGTAAAAACAAAGGATGGGGAGAAGAATATCCCTCTGAAAGAGGTGCTGGCCGATAATTGCCTGACCTGTCGGTTCAATAACCCCATCATATCGGACGTGATGATCGGTGAGGCGGCACCGCCGATGCCCGATGCAGAGAAAGAATATGAAAGGGTTGATGCGTTTGAAAATCTTCCCATGGAAGAACGATGGGCCTATTTTACGAAGGAGATGGGCAAATGCATACGGTGTTACGCCTGTCGCAACACGTGTCCTTCCTGTTACTGCAAAGTATGCTTTGTCGAGCAGAGCCAGCCCAGGTGGGTGGGCGCCGGTATAGATGAGACGGACACACAGGTATTCCAGATCATGAGGATCTTCCACACGGCGGGCCGCTGTGTGGATTGCGGATCATGCCTGGAGGTATGCCCCATGGGTGTTGATCTGAGAAAGTTTCTCAAGAAGCTGGACAAGGACGACCTTCAGCTCTTTGAGAACAGGGCTGGTGAATCGATGGACAGTCTCCCTTCCCTGAGCGTGTATTCGGAGAATGATAAGGAAGAATTTATCTTTGAACCATAATGGAGAAAAAATGAGTACCTTTCTGGAAGAAGTGAATGACAGGGTGGGTGGAGTCCCGATACAGAGTTGTTACCACTGCAGAAAATGCACGGCTGGGTGTCCGGTTGCGTTTGCGATGGACTACAACCCCAACGCCGTTATCAAGATGATACAGATGGGGATGAAGGATGAGGTGCTGGGCAGTTCTGCCATATGGCTGTGCGCTTCCTGTGAGACATGTGTGACGAGATGCCCCAATGAAGTTGATATCGCGCGGATGATGGATACCCTCAGAGAGATGGCGATAGAATCCGGCGTGTCGGCGGGCGAGAAAAATGTCGTCAAGTTTCACGAGGCATTCCTCTCCAGCATCAAGATGGGCGGGCGGATCAACGAACCCACGATGCTTGTTCATTACAAGCTGAAGTCGGGTGATCTGTTCTCCGATCTGGGTCTGGGACTGAGCATGTTTATGAAGGGGAAGATAAAGCCCATTTCTCCCAGAACGAAGGATATGGGATCGGTACGAAAAATATTCAAATCAACGGGCAAGTAGCATCTGAGCTTGTACCCGATGTTGAAGGAGGCTGTAGTTGAAAGTTTCATACTATCCAGGATGTTCGCTCCA
>CAZNBR010000136.1:0-6445 GCA_964571315.1 uncultured Syntrophaceae bacterium | reverse complement strand
ATGGGCTTTTGTTGGGGAACAAAACCTATATATCACACTTTGTGACGCTATACTATTAATAATTACAATATATTACAAGCTTTTCGCTCCTGCGAAAGTTGAGTTACTGAAAGAAATCTGCTACTATTTCTTCACCCTTGATTTTATCGACTTCAGGAAGCAATTACTGCCAACCTCAGTATTCTCTTTCCTGCAATTCATCGGATAACCAATAAACGTTAGACGGGTGAATCTGAAAAAACGGGATGGGCCTCTGCCTAGTGCCTGGACAATGCCGGACGACAGGTGCCCCCCGGCGTTTCTAGAATGTGTGGATGGCGGTTGACTTGAAGGAGAGGTATATATCCGACCCCTCGTTGACCTCCAGGTCAAAGAGGGCGCTTTTTGTAATCAGCGATTTGAACGTGACGCTTTTGACGGTGATGCTCACTTCATAATAAAGCCCCTGATCCGTGACGTCCGTAACCTTCCCCCTGAACGAGTTTCTCATGCTGGAGGAGAGTTTCTCCGTGCTGAGGACGACATCCTCGGGCCGTATCGCTATGTACCCGGGACCGTTTTCGGGGGCTCTCCCCAGTTCGATCTCCAGACCGTCTATGACGGCTTTTGTGTCGCGGAAACGGGCCGTAAAGAGGTTCTTCATTCCGACAAAATTGGCCACGAAGGTGGATTCCGGTCTCTGGAAGATTTCCTTCATCCCTCCAACCTGCTTGATTCCCCCCCCGTCCATGACAGCGGCCCGGTCCGCGAGGGAAAGGGCCTCGGAAAAATCGTGGGTCACCATGAGAAAGGTGACATCGGTGTTCTGATGGAGGCGTTTGAGCCCCCTCCGCAGTTCCTCTCTGAAGCCTGGATCCAGGGCGGAGAGGGGCTCATCGAGGAGGAGCACCTTTGGCCTCACGATGAGTGCCCGTGCCAGGGCGATGCGCTGATTCTCGCCCCCGCTCAGGTTTGTCGGGAGGCGCTGCAGGAGGTGAGAAAGGTCCAGTTCATCCACCAGACGATCGAAGCGTTTTGTCGCCTCACTTCTGGGAACCGTATGAAAATGGAGGCCGTAGGTGATATTGTCGCGGACCGTCAGGTGAGGGAAGAGCGAATAATCCTGATAGACGATGGCAACGCCCCGCTTCTCCGGCGGCAAACCGGTGATATTCCTGCCGCCGACAGCGATATGTCCGCGGTCGACCCGGATCAGCCCCGCTATCGCCTCGAGCAGCACCGTCTTCCCCGCCCCCGTGGGGCCCATCAGTATGAAGAACTCGTTCTCCTCTATCGAAAGATTGATGCCTCTGAGGTCGAATTCCCCCAGGTGGATGCTGACATTATCGATGTTGATCATGAGTTCTTCGCGCTCCTGAGGGTGAGGATCCGCAAGATCAGAAAGAGAGCAAGGCAGATGGAAACGAGCCACACCGCCACCGGTTGAGAGTATTTGAGACCGTATCCCTCAAACCGTTCGTACAACAGGACGGGCGCGATCATCGGGTGATAGGCGACGATGACGACCGCCCCGAACTCGCTTATGGCGCGGGCGCTGCACATGATGATGCCGATCAGCATGCTGCGCCGTGCGAGGGGGAAGGTGACCCTGCAAAAGGTGCTGAACATGGAGGCCCCCAGGCTGCGTGATACGTTTTCGAGCCGGGGGGGGGATGCTTTCGAGTCCGTTCTTTACGGCATTGACGTAGAAGGGGAGCCCCACGAAGGTCAGGACGACGACGATCCCCGTCACGCTCCCCATGATCCGGATTCCCAGCTCGCTGAAAATCTGCCCGAGCCAGTGTCCCCTCCCGGCTATACTGAGGATGGCGATACCGACGACAGGATGGGGAATGACGATCGGCAGATCAATGATGCTTTCTATGAGGTGTTTTCCCCTGAAATTCGTCCGTGCCAGGATGTAGGCGAGGGGGGTTCCGAAGAGGAAGGCGATGAGGGCGGCCAACCCGGCCGTATAGATACTCAGCCAGATCGACCGCACGACATCTTTGTCTTGTATGGTTTCCCTGAGCATCGAAAGGGAAGGAGCCGTCAGCATCTGGATCAGGGGAAGGAGGATGAAGGCCATGATGACAAGACCGCATGAGACCGTGATCCAGAAAAAGGGTTCCTTCTTTATCATCGTTCTAATCTTTCACAATGATCAAGTTTTGAAGCTCGGAGGGGACGTTCGCCTTCATCTCCTCGGTCGGAACCCTGCAGGGGATGAAGGGGGGCTGCCCCATGTCCTTCAGTATCTTAAGCCCTCCCTCGGGGTCAAGCATGTACCGGAGGAAGGCGATGGCCGCTTCACGGTTCGGCGCGTCTTTGATGAGCGTGACGCCGTAGGTGCATGATCCCCCCTTCATTCCCATGAAGGTTCCCGGTTTCTTTCCCGTGACCTTTACCACCGCCCCGGCATAGAAATCATCGTACTTATAATTTCCGAGATTGATCTCGTCGGGGAGGATAATATGTTTCAGTTCATGCTGAACGGCGACGGAGAGGTATTCCCAGGCATAATCCATATTCCCGGTCTGAAGGAGAGAGATGAGCTCCACTGATTTTGGTCTCACGTTCTCAATGGGACGATTTGCCAGCATTTTATCATACAGCCCTGGCATTTTATAATGCTTCTCGGCAAGCTGCATGACCATCAGCGACCGGTATCCGCAGGGATCGAGGTTTGGATCGGAGTGGCCCCAGACGACGTCCTTTTTCTGGAGGATTTCGTACCAGTTGCCGGCATTGACCTCGCCGGCATACCTGCTCTTGTCCGTGTAGCAGAGGACCAGCTGATTTGTTGCGAAGCGGATATTCGACGACGCGTATCCTGGGATCAACAATTTATCGATCACGGTGTAGTCGGCCGACGCCATGATATCACATGGTTTTTTAAGGTCCGATATCTTCCGGGCGGCGTTCTGGCTCCCGCTTGCCTCGCGCTGGAGGTCGACCTTCAGGTACTTCGCCTCAAAGGCTTTTTCCATGGCGGCGAAGGGAACGGAAAGGCTCCCGGCGTGGAACATGACGACCTTCCCGGACGGTTCCGCCGACACCGCTACTGTCGGCGCAAGGAATAAAATGGCCACAACCAGGGAAAGAGTGATGCATTTCCATAGGGTATTTTTGCTCATTCGACTTCTCCTTTTTTATAAAATATTGCTGTCACATATAACAACTACGGCATATAAAGTCAATCCTAAATATAAATAGTAATTATCGGTCGGTATTAATCATAAATAGTATCTATAGGTAGTAAATGGTAATTTTGTGGCTTGACAGGAGTTGGATATGTGATAAAAGACATAACCGCCCGTTAGATATAGCATACTTAATTTCATGGATAGGAGGAACTTGTTGTGAAACCAAAATCTACGTTCGCGGTGCTGCTCATGGGGATCTTTTTCTTGTTTTGCGCACCGAGTGTCTGGGCCGATTCTCAGGTGTATACCCTTGGTGAAATTGTGGTCAGCGAGGAAAACCCGGCTGTTGAGGATATTACTCAAGTAAACGTCATAACAGAAGAAGACGTCAAGGCGACAAATAGTCATACGGTTGCAGAAGTCCTAAATCATGTGCCGGGGCTGTACGTAACGACAGGAAGAAAGGCTGAGGCCGACGTTTCGATTCACGGATTTGATCAGAATAAGGTGCTGGTTCTCATCGACGGTATTCCTTATTACGAGACATACTATGGGAAATTGGATCTCAGCCAGGTACCGGCGGATATCATTGCCAAGATCGTCATCACAAAAGGAGCAGCATCGGTGCTTTACGGCGCAAATGCGGAGGCCGGTGTCATCAATATAGTGACAAAAAAAGCGGGTGAAAAGCTCTCCGCGTCGGTTAATATGGAGGTTGGAGAAAAAAATGCTCACAGGGGTTCGGCATTCTTAAGTGAGAAGAAGGGAATCTTCAACTATGCGCTGAATGTCGTGAGAGAAGAGAGTGACGGCTGGAAGATGTCCGGCGATTTTGATCCGGTTGTCGGGACTTACGGAAAAGGCGGCAGCAAAGTTTCGGCAGTGCTGGAAGATGGGGGTTTCCGTAATAACTCCGATTCTAAAAACACGAACTTCTGGGCGAGGTTTGGTGTCGAGCCCAATCCCGACTCCGAGTATTATGTTAGCTTCAGGGTTGCTGATGGCGAAAGGGGCTTTCCCCTGAATATTTACGAGAACAACAGTCACTTTACGACCAGACCCGCTTTTTCATATCTTGCCAGATCGGAGTACCAGGATGCCGGTGTGGATTTAAGCGGACGGCAGACGATAAACGATCAACTAACGTTTAAGGCCAAGGTGTTCTATCACGAGCATGAAGACGATTATATCTCATATACGGATACAACCTATGACTCAAAGATGGCGGTGAGCACCTTCAAGGACTATTGTGCCGGTGTCAGCCTGTTCTCAGACTATAAACCGATCGATTGGGATACGCTGAGATTTTCCCTCCACTACAAGCTGGATTCTCACAAGAGTCGCGACGACGACTATCTTCCCCTCCAGGAAGCAAAAGCGAATACCGGCTCGGTCGGTATCGAAAACGAATTCAAGGTCGTCTCCAACCTCTCCGTCGTGGCGGGCGTCAGCTACGACTGGTTTGATGTGGTCAAGGCTCAGGAAAATAATACCGACGGCGCGGGAGATCTGATCAGTCAGGATGACCTCACGGAACCGGGCGTAAAGGACTCCTTTAATCCCATGGTTGGGGTTGTCTATAATCTGCAGGATGCGACGAAGCTTTTTGCGTCGGTGGCAAAGAAAACGCGTTTTCCGTCGCTCGAGGAACTTTACTCCAGCAAATCCGGGAACCCCGATCTTGAGGCAGAGGAGAGTATAAACTATACCGCAGGCGCCTCGCGCTCGTTCTTCGATATGATCAATGTGGAGCTTGCGTTCTTTTACCACGACATCAGTGATCGTATAAGCCGTCCCGATTCGAGCAGCGATTATACGAATTGTGACAAAATTGCCCTGTCCGGTTTTGAAATTGCATCGGTAGCCTATCTGACGGATGATCTTACTCTCAGGGCGGCGTATACGTACATCCATGCTCGCGACAAGAGCGATAACCGTGTAACCGACAATGTTGTCGGTGTTCCCGAGAGCAAGATAAACATGGGTGTCCAATATATTGTTCCGTCCGTCAAAACAAAACTGGATGTTACGAGCGTGTATATGGCCAAGACCTATTCTCAACTTCCTACGGCAAGCACTCCGACCAATGCGGAGCGTGAAGCTGATAACTACTGGATCTTCAACGCGAGGATTACGCAGCCGCTTACGGAACACCTTGAGATCTACGCCTCGGCCAATAATCTGTTCGACGACGATTATGAGCAGGAATGGGGCTGGCCGGGACACGGCAGAGAACTGTGGGCAGGCCTGACGGCAAGGTTCTAGCAGACGGTTAAACCGCCTGTCCTGCAGGCGCGGTGGAATTGCATGTGAGGGTTCGATGACTGGATAGGCTTCGGTCACCGAACCCCCCAATGTTTTAGGTAAGAGTTACTCGGCGTTATGAAATTTTGGCAATGTCTTGTTGTTGCTTTTTTTTTTCATATGGCAATTATGGTAATCCCGATAAGGATGACAACAGACATTCGCCTGGGAGACGTCAAGTGGATTATTACCGAAAAGGTAAGCACTACCCTCTTATCTGTTGCGGTGCAGAAGGTAGTGCCACCTGAAATAAAAAAGCCGGAACATGTTGTAAAAATAAGACCCAGGCTTGTTGAGAAACCCCCTGAGATAAAACCGGTGCAGGAGAAGACGCCGGAAGTCCCCCGGGTAAAAGAACCGGACCTGATAGCACCAAAGTTAGAAGAGATCGTGGCTCATCGCCCGGAACCTGCTGAAGAGTTTGTTGCTGCCGGACCGGAAGTCCGTCAGACATCTGAGGCACAGGCACCGGTGAAGATGTCATTTGGTTCCTCTGAAGGGCCGCAATTCCTCAGGCGGGTACTTCCACTGTACCCGGAGAGGGCGAAGAAATTGCATAAAAGCGGAACGGTTATCCTGATGCTGACCATAGATGAAAAGGGGACTCTTGCCGATCTGAAGATTGTGAAGGGATCGGGATACGGATTCGATGAGGAAAGCATACGGGCAGTGAAACAGTCTACGTTTATCAGTGCCCAAAGCAACGGCAAGCCTGTTGCCTGCAGGGCTCTGCTGCCGGTACGGTTTGAATTGAGGTAGAAGAAATGATTGATTTATTCATAAAAGGGGGGCCGTTGATGTGGCCCATTGCCCTCTGTTCCATTATGATGGTTGCCATCATGATCCACAAAACGGTGCAGTTCAAGGTATTGCTCCGGCAGTTTTCGTGGCCCCGGCAGCGGCTTCTGGATAAGAAACCCTGCCATATCGCACCCCTTCTGAATGCACTCGCAGGGAGCCAGACAGAGGATGCAATTGCTCTGGCCGGGAGCAGGAACCTCAAGGTCCTGGAAAAA
>CAZNBR010000135.1:0-6468 GCA_964571315.1 uncultured Syntrophaceae bacterium | reverse complement strand
TGTAATTACCCGATGTGTGATTAGGGGTCGTGGTAATAAAGACATTCACGCACCTCTGTGATGTCTTGGTCTGCAACTCTCCCCGGCTCTCACCGGTAACAAAGGCTATCGAGTACAATCCCTTCCGCGGATACTCGATCAAAACCGCCTTTTTGAAACTCTGTCCCCTATCGCTGAAAACGGCATCAACGAACTGTTTGAGCGCGTTATATATGCCCCTCACCAGAGGTATCTGCCTCACCAGCCTCTCGCCAAAGGAACCGAGCTTCTTGCCGAGATAACTTCTTGTCACAAGACCGATAGTAAAGATAAGTATCAGCGTGATGATTACCCCGAGGCCCGGCAAATGAAAGGGAAGAAACTGATCGGGATGAAACCTGGCCGGAACAATCTTTACCAGTTTATTCATCATCCCGATGATAAGATACAGGATGTAGATCGTCACCCCCAGGGGGATGACGGCGGCTATCCCTGTCAGAAAGACACCTTTAATGCTCTTTTGTACCCTCTTTATCATCCCGTCGAACGCGTACCTCCCAAGAACAAGAGGCGTTATATCAGAAAGCTCCCCCCGCTGCAATAACGAAGGCGAGGCACACACGACCTCGCCTTCGCCGAAAATCTGATTCAATGATCATTCAGTTATTCAAGCTTTCTTCTTTATTTTGTTTTTATCGCCAAGGAGTACGCACTTCGGTTTCCAGCCCTTTATCGAATCCTCATCAACCTGCACATAGCTGGCTATGATGATAAGGTCATTTCTCGAGGCCCTTCGAGCCGCGGCCCCGTTCAGACAGATAACCCCGGACCCTCTGGGACCTTTTATTACATAGGTGGAAAATCTCTCTCCGTTGGATACATTATATATGTCAACCTTTTCATACGAGACGAGATCAGCCGCATCCATAAGATCCTTGTCAATGGTTATGCTCCCCTCATAGTGAAGATCGGCATCGGTAACAACCGCCCTGTGGAGTTTTGATTTCAGCATTGTTCTCTGCATCGTTTCACCTGCCTAAATAGTTTCTCCAAACACATAATTATCTATAAGCCTTGGCGTGCCTACCCAGACAGCCAGGGCCAGTACAGATCTTTTTCCCTCAACGGATTCGACATCCGCCATGGTTTCAACATCACATATCTTGACATAATCGATTTTGGTACCCGGATGCCTCTCAACAAAGCCTTTCACCTCTTGCAGTATCACGTCGGCATCCCGTTCACCCCGGTTATACAGGTCCGCGGCACGTCTGAGCGAGCGACTCACGCTCAGTGCAGACTCCCGTTCACCCTCTTTCAGGTATGCGTTCCGGGAGCTCATGGCGAGGCCATCCGGTTCTCTGACCGTCGGCATCCCGATAACCTCAATATCCATGTTGAGGTCGGCCACCATTCTCTTTATTACGGTCAGTTGTTGAAAATCTTTTCTTCCAAAGACAGTGACATGAGGTTTGACGATATTGAACAGCTTTACGCAGATGGTTGCCACTCCCCTGAAATGGGTGGGCCGTGTCAAGCCACAGAGATTTTCGGTTATATCTTCAACTGTTACATAGGTATGGTACTGCTTGGGATACATCTGTGAGTTCGAAGGATAGAAGATAACATCCACGCCGACATTCCTGGAAAGCCGTTCATCCCTCTCAAAATCCCTGGGGTACTTGTCAAGATCTTCACCCGGGCCGAACTGCGTGGGATTCACATATATGCTGGTTACCAGACAATCGCCCCGCTTTTTTCCTTCTTCCATCAGCCTTAGATGTCCGTCATGAAGATATCCCATGGTAGGAACAAATGCGATCCTTTTGCCCCTGAGTCTGAGAGCCTCTGAAAAATCCTGCATGTCGCGCACTGTCGTAATAATTTTCATACGTGCAGTACTCCCCCCACAAAAAAAGCCTCTCCGCTCTGAAACGGGAGGCCTTGAAATTGCGCACTATGCTGCCTTGGCTCTCTTCCGTCCCAGTCCATAAACTATGGATCCAAGCGGACCGCCTGCCTCTACCAGAAGCCTGGTACCCTGTCAAGAAATTTATGTAAAAAAATTCATTTGGCACCCTGCAGAAAGTTTATCTTTACAATGGTGCACACACCCCTGTAAAAGATCAATGCTCTGCGGCTCTGTGCTTTGGGGTAAATTATTTGCTGAACCGGCTATTGACAAAACGACATAAGCGATTATTATAAAGCAGAAGCTTTAGAGGGTCCGGGTGAAACCCCCACTTTATAATCTCTTAAAAAAAAATTTAGCTACAACCGAGGGAAAAACATATGTCAGCTCTATATGTATGCAAGAATACAGGTGAATTCATAACGGAACCCTGCCGGGATACGGTCTGCGAGTGGTGGCTAAAGAATGATACTTTCTGCAACTGTACCTGGGTTGCCTGTAACTATGGCCCCTTCACACTCGAGGAAGTCGGTGAGATGATGGGCGTTACCAGGGAACGGATACGACAGATAGAGGCGAAGGCCCTTAAAAAACTGCAGCACAAAAAGAGAAAGGATCAGTTGATCGACTTCGCGGCGATGAAAAGTTTTGACTAGTACCTTACACCTTTTTCCTTGACTTGAGATTGTCAAGAAATTTTCTCATGTGATCCCGTATCTCCGCCCTTGAAAAAAGGAGTGCGGAGACCTCAAATTCATATTCCAGCGCTGCATTTTTATCGAGACGCGGGACGATGTCGGATATCTTTTTTACCGCTTCGACAGCCCGGGCAGGCCTCTGAGAGATTTCGCCTGCGACTGACCGAGCAACCTCCATGAACGTATCCGGAGGAGAGACCTTGTTCACAAGACCGATCCGGAGTGCTTCCTGTGCTCCGAGAGGTTCGCCCAGCATGGCAATCTCTTTTGCCTTGGCGGTTCCAACCATCCGCCTGAGCGGATCGAACAACGGATTCAGGCCGAACTTCAGTTCCGGATGCCCGAATATCGCCGTTTCAGAGGCAATAACGATATCGCATACGGTGACCAGATTGAATCCCCCCCCAAGGGCTATACCACTTACTGCAGCAATAACGGGTTTTCTGAACGCGTAGATCTTCTGAAGGCTCTCGGTCATGATCCTCGAATAGTTCTCAAACTTGCTGCTTTCCAGGGTTGACATTTCCTCAAGATCAATACCGGCGGAAAACACATTATCACCCCCGGTGAGGATAACGGCCCTGACGGAATCGTCTTCCTCCAACTGGCCGAAACAATGTAGCAGCTCACGCCTCATCTCCACGGAAAGCGCATTCATTTCACCCGGTCGGTTCAGTGTCAGAATGGCATATCCTTTTTCCTTCGTAAGCAGTATTGTATTGTATTTCATAATGAACTCGGCTGACAATTGAAGCTCCCCGCAACAAGTTGCGGGGAATCTCCGACTGCTTAGTAAGTTAGAAATTATTTCCGCAGGGAATAATTTCGTTAACGCACTTATCCCGCTTGTCGGGGGTAAGGAAAATGTTTATTTTTATTCGCTCGCTAACCCCGCCGCAAACAGCGGGGGATGCGCTCGCTGTTCAGTTCAATCTTTTATATAGATTTATATCACATCCCGTATCCCGGTTTATACAAGTAATCGACACCGGAACCGCTCCCCCTGAGCTCTTCTGAGATGGAGGAGATGGTTTCACTTGCGATATACCGAAGCAGACCCTTTCGTTTCTTTTCGGGGTAGACGACTTCGGGCTTACCCTCTATTCCCGCAAGATCGGCCGCCGTATCGATCGCATACTCCATATTTCCAAGACCGTCGACGAGACCCGCCTCAAGCGCCTGTCTGCCGGTGAATATTCGTGCATCGGCAATATGTTCTATCTCTTTCCTGGAAATGTCCCTGTTTGATACGACCGCCTCGATGAACTGGTTGTGAATATCATCGATGACGCCCTGGATAAGGGTTCTCTCGGCGGACGTCATTTCGCGCACCGGAGACCCCACATCCTTATATCTGCCCGCCTTGACAACGGTGGTCTTCAGCCCTACCCTTTTCAGCAGATCTTCTATTTGAGAAAATTGTACGATAACCCCGATGCTTCCGGTTATCGTACCGGGATTGGCAATAATCCGGTCAGCGGCACAGGCTATGTAATATCCTCCTGATGCCGCAACCGATCCCATTGAAACAACCACTTTTTTGGACTTTTTTACGTGCAGGACCTTGTCATATATCTCCTGAGAAGGAACCACCGCTCCGCCGGGTGAATTGATACGCAGGATAACCGCCTTGATGCCGTTGTCTCTTTCATATCTATCCAACTGCTGGATAGTGTCCCTCGAATCGCTCAGGACACCTTCTATCAAAACAACACCGATCTTGTCTTTGAAGGAGAAATCTCGGGTTTCCCCTCCGAAGAAAACAAACAGGCGAAGGATCAGGAAGAAGAACAAACCGATAATCCCAAGAAGAAGAAACCCTAAGATGACTGGATGTCTTTTCATTAACCCTCTATCAAAAGAGATAATTCTCCGCAAAACGTTATCAGAGTTTTATGCCTGCCAGCATATCACCGAGGTTGGAAACAACCTTTTCCCTGTTATTCAGGTACTGTTTCTGAGACGTCTTGTCGGAGGCCTTCTCGGAATCTTTGATGCTCAGGCCTATCTTGTGATTGGCAACATCGACGTTCTTCACGGCCGCTGACACAACATCCCCGACAGAATGCAGGTCTCTGGCAGAGCTAACTCTCTCATGGCTTATCTCAGAGATATGGACCAGACCCTCTACACCCTCTTCTATTTCGACAAAGATACCGAAATCAGTGATATTTGTCACCTTCCCGGTAATAATAGACCCGGGAGCATATCGAGATGCAAGTGCCTCCCATGGGTTCTCTTCGAGCTGTTTTATTCCGAGGGAAAATTTCTCCGCTTCGACATCAATCCCCAGGACCATCGCTTCAATCTCCTGGCCCTTTTTATATAAATCCGACGGGTGCTTTATTCGCTTTTTCCATGAAATATCAGATACATGCAACAGACCGTCAATATCGTCTTCAATCCCCACGAAAATACCGAAGTCCGTTATATTCCGTATCTCACCCTTTATAACGGTCCCTTCGGGATATTTTTCCCTCAGCTCCACCCACGGATTGGGCATTGTCTGCTTGAGGCCAAGCGATATTCTCCTGTTTTCAGGGTTCACCTCCAGTACCATTACCTTTACAACATCACCGATGGACAACATCTTGGAGGGATGCCGTATCTTCTTTGTCCAGAACATCTCTGAAACATGCACAAGCCCTTCGACTCCCGGTTCAAGTTCGATGAATGCCCCATAATCCATGAGGCTCACGACCTTCCCCTCCAGAATGGATTTAAGGGGATATTTTTCAGTAATGGACTCCCACGGATTTTCCGTCAGCTGCTTGATACCCAGCGACACTCTTTCTTTTTCCCTGTCAAAGCTGAGGACCTTAACGGCTATCTTGTCGTCCCTGGAGAAATTCTCCGAAGGATGCCGTATCCTCCCCCACGACATGTCGGTAATGTGCAATAATCCGTCTATACCTCCCAGATCTATAAACAGACCGTAATCAGTTATATTCTTTACCGTGCCCTCTACTATCTTACCTTCTTCCAGAGTCTCGAGGGTCTTTTTCTTCTGCCCCTCTCTTTCTATTTCCAGTATGGCTTTTCTGGACAGGACAACGTTGTTTCGTTTTCTGTCGTATTTCAAGATCTGAAAATCCATGGTCTGTCCGACATACCTGTCAAGATCTTTTACGGGGTGCGTACTGACCTGGGAACCGGGAAGAAAGGCCGGGAATCCGATATCGACCGAAAGGCCGCCCTTTACCTTTTGCACAATCGTGCCCGGTATGGTGTCATTTTGCTCATATGCCTTTATGACATCATCCCATATTTTTATCCTGGAGGCCTTCTCTTTCGAGAGTATCAGTTCGGCATCCTTTTTCCCATCTACGAGAACTTCGATATCATCACCCACAGAGATCGTTATATTACCGTCACTGTCGGTAACCTCGGTGAGAGAAAGACGCCCCTCCGTCTTGTAGCCGACGTCGATCATCGCCACGTCCTCATTTATCTGGACTATTCTCCCCATCACGACCTTGCCGATAGCCACATCCTGCAGGCTCTGTTCGTAGAGTTCCACAAAACTCATGCCGTCTTCCTCTTTTCGCAGCGCTACCTCCTCCATGCTTTCTACTTCTTGCTTTTCCGGTTCAGTTGTTAAGTTACCTTCGTTAACCATTGATCAAATACCCCCTGACGTTATTCTGGAATTACGTTAAGTTTTCTTGTCTAACATACTGAAAATAAAATAGCAAGCCTAAGAATCTATCGAATGTATATGCTCGTCTCCTCGCGGCGGGTCTGAATTAGAGGCACAATCTGAACAACAATATCAGGGTTTTATGATATTGCGTTAAAAGACCCCCCGTGTCCAGCATTAAAACTCCCCCTTGATCCACCACCAAAAAAATAGGAAACCTCGTTGATCCTGATAAATCA
>CAZNBR010000134.1:0-6470 GCA_964571315.1 uncultured Syntrophaceae bacterium | reverse complement strand
CGCCAGCGGAGGCGGTGCGGGCATCGGTCTTCTGGCAAAGGGCATATGGGAAGCGCTCATTACGACGGCGGCGGGACTCCTTGTCGCTATTCCTGCGGAGATTGCCTACCACTATCTGGAAGGCCGCCTGGATGAGATAGCACTTGCCATGAAAGCGCTGGTATTGCAGTTCAGGGGCGAAGAAGATGAGATTTGAGCGGAGAAAAAGGGTTCCTCTTCACACCAATATAGCGCCCCTCGTGGATGTGGTCTTTATCCTTTTACTCTTTTTTATGGTGACGTCGCACATTTCATTGGAGCCCTCCATTGATATCAAGCTGCCGCAATCAAAGACTTCGCAGCCCCGGGAATCGAACGAAATTGTGTTCTCCATATCCAGGAAAGGCGAGGTCTTCATAGATGAGAAAAAAATCGAAATCGAAGAGATACGCAGTGCCGTGCAGGAACGGTTGCATGGCCAGGACACAAAGCCGATCAAAATAAAGGCAGACAAGGATGTCTCTGTCGGTACATTGATACGGGTGGTGGATGAGGTGAGGCTTTCGGGGGCGCCCGGGTTTAGTATCGTGACAGAAAGAATGTAAAAAAAACCGATAATGAAAGGTGTACGATATGTCCAATAAATCACTTTTTCTCTCAGTAATGGTGTGTGTATTTGTCATGATCTCTGTTTTCGGATGTAAAACTCTGGACCAGATGGCGGCGATGGCAGACAGGACCGAAACGTTTCAGACCGAGGCAAAAAACCCGAGCGAGAGACCGGAAAAGGTGGCGGGAGTTCAAAAAGAGGCCGCTGTCCTGCCGGGACTGAGGATTTCCGGTGAGGTGAAACAGCAACTGAACCTTGCAAAGAAGGATCTTGACAGCTTCGATAGGGTGACCACGAGATTGAACGGGGTTTCACGATCGGGTCATTATAGCGGTGCGTTTACCTTCCACGGCCCGTCTCTCAGGTCGTTGCTCGAATGTGCAGGCATCGAGAAAAGGGGATCGGATTTTAACAAGGACCTCGATCTTGCCATTGTCGTGCGTGACCGGGAGGGGAAAGCGGTTGTCCTCTCCTGGGGTGAGATATTTTATCGAAACCCCGGCGACATTATCGTGGCTGTGGAAGCCGAACCGATCAGACCGCATCACGAGAGAAATCGCATCCCCAAGGCATTTTGGCCTTGGCTTGATCAACTTGACCGTAATGTCGGCCTTCCCAAGCTTGTTGTCGCGAACGACTTCTATTCAGATCGCTCTCTTGAAGATATTCAGAGCATTGAGGTGGTTGATTTGCACCCGGATATACATAGCAAAAAACAAAAGGTGCTCTTCTCGCCGACATTTTCCATATGGGGCAGTGTGACCAATCCCGTCGATATGTCGGTTCTTCCCGATAGCAACCGTACTGATGTCTTATTTAAGGAGGTGGGGGATGGACAGGGGTATCACGGTCTGAAATCGTTTGGAGGCGTGCCTCTGACAGACCTGCTTGAACAGGCAGGGATACGAGGCGATCTCGACACCGCCGTTATCGTCTCCGCCCCCGATGGGTACAGAACGATTCTATCGTATGGGGAGCTTTTCCTCTCGAATCTCGGTAGAAATGTCCTGATAGGAGACACCGTGGCGGGGAAACCCGTCACGGCCCGGGGTAAATTTTTTCTTTTAATACCGGACGATCTTTCAGCCGACAGGTCTGTCAAGGCCATCCAGGAAATCAGGGTGGTGAGCCTGAAACATAAAAATACCGGCAGTTAAAGAGACCCATGGAAACCGACATATTGTTTTTCAAGAGCTGGATAATAACCGCATTCGTTTTTTACCTGATATCGATCCTTACCTATTTTTTGGGGCAAAAGCGCATGGGGAAGATGTTCATTGTTGCCGGATTAGTGGCAAATATCGTCGCTCTCATCGGGAGGGGGTATATAGAAGGGACCTGGTACCCGAACCTGATGGTGGCGGAACTGTTTATACTTCCCGCCGTCATGGCCTTGATAGTCGTTTTCTTATTCGGGCGGGGGAGGATTGCCGAAGGCAGGGTTGCCCTTATTCCTTTTGCAGTGTGTTGTGTCATCACAATACTGATTCCCGTTGAAGCTCCGCTCCCCTGGGTCAAATATCAAACGATTTCAGCCGCCCTCTTTTTCTTTACGGAGGCACTGAGCTTCGCCCTGTTGCTGGTTGCCGGCATCCTGGCCTTTGCGTGTCTTGTGTCGAATCCGAGTGTCGAAGAGTCTTACAGCCGGATGATCCTCTGGGGGTTTGTGGCCTTTACCCTGTGCCAGATATCAGGCGCCATCTGGGCATATCTCGGATGGTCATATCCCTTTTCATGGAGCACCAGACATCTGGCGAGTGCCTCGCTCTGGTGTCTCTACGCGGCCTTTATCCACGCCCATTTCACGGGGGTACATCCCCGGCTGAAGGCGGCGTGCGCGGCCTTCGGTATCATTCCTTTTGTCTATATGATGTATCACCATCAGATCATCAGTCTCCTGAAGTTAATATCGGAAAGGTCGACATGAATAGATTAGTCAGATTTTTTTCCAGTATTAATATAGGCTTTTTTCTTCTGATCGTGGCGTCGTTACTTTTATTTTCGGGGGCTGTCATAGCCGACTTTAATCCGACGGCGTTCAGAAAACTGAACTTTATAACATTTCAGGACTGGTTTCCTCAGTATTACAGACGTCCTCTCCTTTACGTATGGATGCTGCTGCTCTTTGCAACCCTCTTTTTCCTTGCCGTCAATACCCTCGTATGCACTGTCGTGTATGTGAAAAACACGATTAGATCGGGAATGTCGGCACGGAAATGGGGTATTGTCATGCTCCATATCTGCTTCCTGATATTTCTCTCGGGGCATTTTCTGTATGGATTTACGGGGGTCAGTGAAGATGCTGTTGCTGAAAAAGGCCTTGCCGCGGATCTTCCCGTCGCAGGACTGTCCGTTTTGCCTCTGTCAGTTGAGAGAAAATCTGTCAGGGTGTATGGGAAAGACATACCGATGGTGACAAAGGCAGCAATTACCGTAACGGATCGCCGGGGGAGCGAGGTAACGATACATCCGGCTACATTGAGACCGCGGTATGCAATGGGGTACAGTTTTCACATTTCCATGAAAGACAAAGACCTTACCGATTCACAGATCGGCATCATCGTGCGCAGGGAGTATGGGCGCTATCCCTTTGCCATTGGAGGAATCATAGCCATGATAGCCCTTCTGCTCTACATGCCGAGCCTGCTGCGTCCCCGTGACGCCTAATCTCTCTGCCTATATGGTTTTATGCGAAGATTTATCCCCCCCTTTTGGGGTCAGACCTTGCTTTGTAATGGTATTGACCGTCACTTCAATGCGTGATAGAAGCTATTTTCATGGAAGAAGAACTTCTTACCACGAAAGAGCTGGCGGATTTTCTGAGGCTCAACGAGAAAAAGATATACCAGCTCGTCCGAGACAGCGGCATCCCTCATGTCAGGATCGCCGGAAAGTGGTTGTTCCCTAAACAGCATGTTTTGCGTTGGATAGACGAAAATGTTCAGAGGGAGAAGGATATCCTGATTGTCGGGAGCGACGATGTCCTGATGACCAGGCTTATTGCTTTGTATTCACAGGAGAATTTCCCCGAATCACAGGCATTCTATTCGCCCGTGGGAAGCCTGAGAGGAATCCAGGCCCTCTCGCGGATGAAGGGGCAGGCCTGCTGCACCCATATCCTGGATGTGGAGACAGGTGAGTACAATCTCCCCGTCCTCGATCGGATGCTTTCGCCCGGGAAATATGTGGTCGTTCACCTCTGGTGCCGGAAGCAGGGGCTGATCGTGGGGAAGGGGAACCCCCTCGGGATAAAGACACTTGAAGATATCGTGGAGAAAGGTGCGCGGTTTATCAACCGGAATACGGGCTCGGGGACACGGGTCCTCCTCGATTATCTGATGGGGGAACGGGGGCTCGACGGACGAGAGATTGTCGGGTATGCCAATGAGGAGGATACCCACATCGGGGTGGCGCAGAGGGTATTCTTCGGAGAGGCCGATGTCGGTGTCGGGATCGAGTATGTGACACAGTTTCTCGGTCTGGACTTCATCCCCCTCAGGGAAGAGAAATTTGATCTCGTCATCCCCGGGGAGCTGTGGCCCACGGTTACCATCAAGAAGTTTGTCTTCTATCTGGACCCCATCCGGATGGGCAGGTTCTCCAAAAACCTGCCGGGATATGACCTGAAGGATACGGGGAAGGTTATCTTCCGCAGTTGAGACTTTTCGAAGGATCTCATTCGCACGGTATAGGACCGATGGTGAAAAAAATATTGATTTCTTACACCGGTTGCATTAGCATGCCCTCAGTGCACAGGACGAACAGGACAATGACGATGATCGTACGATACAACGCATACTGGTGGTGGCAGGAAAACGACAGAGGATACCATTCGTCCGCAGGCTGATGCCGAAGAAAACCGCAAACCGAAAGCCGTGGGCAGATACTGTTCACGGCTTTTTTGTTGGATCGAGATACCTATTCGAGGAGCGTATTATGAAGCAGACATTCATGCCCAAGATCAAGACAGAAGAAGATTTGAAGGCGCTACAGCTCAAGGGCCTGCAGTGGACCGTTGCGCACGCCTATGAGGGGTCCGATTTTTACCGCCGATGTCTCGATGAGGCGGGGGTGAAGCCGGATGATATTCGAACCCTCGATGATCTGAAACGGCTTCCCTTTGTGACGGCAGGGGATCTTCAGGACCAGTATCCCTGGCCCCTCAGATCGGTTCCCTTCGACAAGATTGTTCGCCTTCATGCCTCCTCGGGAACGACGGGCAAGCGGAAGGTGATGATCTACACGGCGCGCGATATCGACGACTGGGCGAACATGTTCGCCCGCTGTTACGAGATAGCCGGTCTTACGCGAGAAGATCGGATTCAAATATGCGTCGGGTACGGAGTCTGGACGGCCGGCGTGGGTTTCCAGCTCGGCTGTGAGCGGTTCGGCGCCCTCGCTATTCCCGCCGGCCCGGGAAACCTGGAGATGCAGATGCAATTTCTTGAGGATTTTCAGCCCACCGTGATCTGCTCCACGGCCTCCATGGGGCTTCTGATGGCTGAGGAGGTTGACCGGCGGGGGTTGCGGGATAAAATCAACGTCAGAAAGGTGATATTCGGGGCGGAGCGTGCAAATGACGCTATGAGGATGACCATCAAGGAACTGCTCGGTGCCGAGCAGGCATTCGACATCCCCGGTCTGACGGAGCTATACGGTCCGGGCACCGGTCTGGACTGCGAATACCACACCGGCATCCACTACTGGGCTGATTACTATATCATGGAATTGCTCGATCCTGAGACGCTCGAACCGGTACCCGACGGTGAGGTGGGGGAGATGGTGTACACGACCCTTCGCAAGGAGGGGGCTCCGCTGATCAGGTACCGTTCACGCGATCTGACGAGGCGTATCCCCGGGGCCTGCCCCTGCGGATCTCTCCTCCCGCGGCATGACAGACTGCTGGGTCGGTCGGATGATATGTTCATCATTCGTGGTGTCAACATCTATCCAGGTCACATCGACGAGATCCTGTCGGGTCAGGAGGGGATTGGGAGCGAGTATCAGATACACCTTGACCGTAAGGATGACGGGAAGGACTATATGACCGTGCGCGTTGAGCGGGCCGAAGGAGGCAGTCTCGGGAATGATGGGAAGATAGCCTCCAAAATAAAAAGTGCCGTTAAAAAGGGTATCATGGTGAGCGGCGACGTGGCAATTGTCGATTACCACACTCTTCCCAGGACGGACAGGAAGTCCAAACGTGTGTTCGACAACCGTGATTAGCAAAATTCTCAAGAATGCCCAGAGATGGGAAGGATTCAGCAAGGCATGCAACCGGCGGCGTAAAGCAACGTGCCGGTTAGCCCGAGCGAAGCAAATTTCGGAGGTTGATTTTTACGAAGATCGGGGGTGTTTGTTACTTCCTGTACTATTGTTTTTATGATTTGGACCTCACATACAAGACTACAATCAGCAATCACCAACAAGAGTCAAACGTAGACTTGACCCCTTGTGACCCCAAATCCGAGACCGGCAATCTTCTGGCCATGGTGGCCCTGGGTACCATGGCCGGTGGTCCGGCTCTGGGTTTTGTCTCCGACAGGATGGCCGGGCGGTCTTTTCCCCGGTCTTCTTTCTCTTCGGGGTTTTCGGAAACGGCATCGCCGTGGTGGGGTTTGCCGCGGCCAAGGAGCTTTTCCCACCGGAATTCGACGGCACCGCCGTCGGCGCGGCCAATTTTTTCGCCTTTCTCAGCGCGGCGCTGTACCAGCCCCTGCCCGGCTTTTTGATGGACCGGACCGGCGCCTTCGGCGGGCGTTCTCCGGCCGAGGCGTATACGATTGTCCTGTTGTTGCCGTCTAAATTGGATTTTCCTATTATTAGTCAGTAATTTCCGGTTAGGTTTTTGCATATAAGCACCAGGCATTCTGTTCTTTGA
>CAZNBR010000133.1:0-6490 GCA_964571315.1 uncultured Syntrophaceae bacterium | reverse complement strand
GCAGGACCCCTTTGTATTGTTTCCGACTTGCCTCCATTTCACAAACTCGCTAATAATAAAAAACTGCTTGTATAATACGACCGTGAAAAAGGCAAGGTACAAAAGTTTTTTGTGAATGGCCGGTTTATCTATGCACCGTATGTGTTAAAAGAGTAAAGCTATACGATTTTATGAGCAATTGAGACACTTTTTCCTTGACGGGTGATATGACATGGGTATAGATTTTCAGACGATAGGCGCCATTGAGGGGACATTGCGCCCGTTAATTTCAAAAAAGGGGGATGGGGGTCTTGGCAAGTGGAATCGTAAAGTGGTTTAATGAGAAGAAGGGCTTCGGGTTTATTCAGCAGGAGGATGGTCAGGATTTATTCGTGCATTATTCTTCGATCAGCATGGACGGTTTTAAGACGCTTGTCGAGGGAGACGAAGTGATCTTTGACGTGGAGGAGACCGACCGAGGGTTTCAGGCAAAGAATGTCACGAGACCCTAGGGAAATAACGGTTTAATTCAAACAGGCATCACAAATAGTACATTTCGGTACCAATACTAACAGTTGTTCACGTTGATGAATTGATGTACCCTGAAGGGGACAGACTGCTTTGAGTCGAGTTGCTGTGCTTGAGTAGTTCTGTCCCCTGACTGTTTCAAGGAAGGAAGATTGTATACCAGTGGTTAAATCTCTGAATGACCTGCACCCGGAAGAAAGCGGCATCGTGTATGAAATCAAGGGCGGACAGGGACTGATCAATCGCCTGAACGCTTTGGGAATCAGGACCGGGAAGAAGATAACAAAAATAAGTTCCATGTTGTTGCATGGGCCTGTTACTATCCGGATAGACCGGACGAGAGTGGCCATCGGGTTCGGTATGGCCGCCAAGATATTTGTTGAAGTGGACGAGAGGACATGATGAAGATCCTGCTCATGGGCAACCCGAATGTCGGCAAGAGTGTCATCTTTTCCCGGCTTACCGGGGTGCGCGTGGTCTCTTCCAATTATCCGGGAACAACGGTCAACTACACAAGCGGTTTCATGAAGATAGCCGACCAGAAGGTTGAAATTATCGACGTTCCCGGCACGTATACCCTTGAACCCACCTGCGAAGCGGAAAAAATTGCCTCTGAAATGCTCAAGACGGGCGATATCGTCATAAACATCGTTGACGCGACTAATCTGGAAAGGAATCTCTACCTGACGCTCCAGTTGATGGAAATGAAGATCCCCATGATAGTCGCACTGAATCTGTGGGATGACACACAACACCGCGGGATAGAGATCAATCTGGAAAAATTGAGAGAGCTTCTCGGGGTACCCGTTATCCCCACATCCGGCCTGACCGGTGAGGGGATCAAGGAACTGGTAACCCATATCCCCCGGGCCGTATCCCCCCCCTCTCAGATGAGAAGCCGCGACGAACGATGGTCTTCTGTCGGCAGCATAACGGATCAGGTACAGCAGATATCACACCGTCACCACAGGTGGTTTGAGCGTCTGGAGGACGCGAGTGTAAGGCCCAAGACGGGTATACTGATGGCCGCGGCAGTATTGACGGGTTCTTTTATGGTGATACGGTTCATAGGCGAATTTCTGATAAACCATCTGGTCGACCCCTTGTTTCATTCCCTCTGGTTGCCGGTATTGATGAAACTGAGCGCACTTATGGGAAAGAGCGGGCTGCTGCATGACGTCATCGTGGGCAAGCTGATGAACGGGGAGATTGATTTTGTCGAGTCCTTCGGACTGCTCAGCAGCGGCCTGTATGTTCCCTTTGCCATGGTACTCCCCTATATCGTATCATTCTATCTTATCCTGGGGCTTCTTGAGGATACGGGATATCTGCCGCGCCTGGCGATCCTTCTTGACACCACCATGCATAAGATCGGCCTGCACGGTTTTGCGATCATACCGGCCCTGCTGGGATTCGGGTGCAGTGTACCGGCCGTCATGGCAACGCGCGTCCTTGAGAGCAAGCGGGAACGGTTCATAGCGGCAACCCTGATATGCATAGCCATACCGTGCGCCTCCGCACAGGCAATGATATTCGGTCTGGTTGGAAAATACGGCGGACAGTATGTGGCACTTGTCTATGGAACACTCTTTGCCGTGTGGATCATCCTGGGGGTGCTTCTCCATCGCCTGCTCAAAGGGTTCAGTCCAGAACTCCTTATCGAAATCCCTTCCTACCGTGTTCCCCCCTGGGGTGCGACCATACAGAAGCTGTGGGGGAGGACGCGCGGTTTTCTTCTGGAGGCCGTTCCCATAATCCTGGCCGCCGTCCTGGTTATCAACATACTGTTTGTCCTTGGAATATTCAACTACATAGCCTCATTTACCGCACCTGTCATAAAAGGTGTCTTGGGTCTGCCCGAAGAATCGGTGACGGCAGTTGTTATAGGGCTCATCCGCAAGGATGCAGCTCTCGGCATGCTGGCATTATCGCCAATGACGGCCAAACAGATGGTTGTCGGCAGCGTTGTCCTGACCATGTTTTTCCCCTGCATCGCCACAGTTGCTGTCCTGCTCAGAGAACTCGGCCTGAAGGATTTCCTGAAATCGGCCGCCATAATGCTCGTATCCTCCATAACGGTCGGGGGGATATTGAATGCAGTGCTGTAGCCAACCGGACTAACGATCTGTGTCGGCCCTTATTGTATGACAACCTCTGCGGCTCATTACGTAAGACACCGTGCCCCGACAATTATGTCGATCTTCTTTCAAAGGTTTCCCGTACAATCCTGCCGTTTTTACGTTATTTTCACTGTACCCCTGTTTTATTTCGACATTTTGTTCCCCCGTTCAGCATAAACAAAAGAGTGGCCATAGACGCCTCAGCAATAAACATAAGCATATTACAAATACTTAGAGAAAGTTTACCCTTTTTGTCTTTGCTGGTACATAAATTGCATTTTAGATAGGCAAGCGAATCGAAATAAACCTCCTCCGATTCAAGCTTAAACCCTGAAAGAGCCGGTTAAGTCACTCAGCCCTGTCTTGATCGGCACATAACCTCCTTCCCGGGAAGCCCAAAAGCTTCCCGGTTTTTTATCATCACTTCCAAAACACCCTAACACCCATAAGGAAAACCAAGGTTGTGGCACGATATCACGCCCTGTTGCCCTTGAAGACGCGTGACTGTATGTGATAAGAGATACAAGATATCGAGGTGTTCAATAACGCCACAAGGTAGCGTCCAGGATGAATCAGGAGAGAACAATAGGAGAGGGAATCTATATCATAGGGGGTCCCGGCATCACGCATGCCGCGGATGCGACCGCCTTCATTATTGAATGCGGCACAGAACTCGTTATGATTGATTCGGGAGCGGGCAACACGGCGCACCTCCTCGTGAAACATATAGAGGGCCTGGGGCTGGACCCGGAGAACCTCTCAACGCTGATTCTCACCCATTGCCACATAGACCACATCGGTTCGGCGCCCTATTTCAAGGAGAGATTCGGGTGTACGCTGGTCACCCATGATCTGGATGCGGACGCCGTGGAGAGCGGCGATCCGCTGGTAACCGCCGCCAATCTGTACGGAACGACCTTTCCCCCGACGCACATAGACACACGGCTTACCGGCGAGCAGGGGACCCTTTCTTTTGGACAAGAGCAGGTCCATTGGATACATACCCCCGGACACACACCCGGCTCGCTGAGCCTCTATTGCGACCGGGGGGACGAACGCATCTTATTCGGGCAGGACATACACGGCCCTTTTCTTGCCAGTTTCGGCTCCGATATCGATGCATGGAAGAGATCGATGATGAAACTACTCGACCTGGAGGCCGACATCCTCTGCGAGGGGCATTTCGGCATCTTCCGTTCGAAGGAACGGGTCAGATTATACATCATGGACTATCTGACACACTCCTGAAGACGGCGTATCCATCTTCAAACACCCCAGGAACACTGCGGAATACCTCTTCTGCAAAAACAGCTGGCATTTTCTCCTGCTATCTGCTAGAAGACCCCTCGTAAAGGATGGATTTCTATGCGGATACCTGGGCGACAGGAGTGTTATCGCATCATGCATACGATGAAGATGATGGATCATATCGTGGTCCATTCTCTTCAGGTCTGCCGGATAGCCCTCTTCCTCTCCGATTCTCTGGAGGCGGATCTCAACCCGGATCTGATTCAGGCGGCCGCGCTGCTCCACGACATCACGAAAACGAGGGGTATACAAACCCATGAAAATCACGCACAGACCGGGAAACAGCTCCTCATAGATCTGGGATATCCCGAAGTTGGAGACATCGTAGGGCAACATGTCCTTCTGGACGAGTATTTCGCCCCCAATACCCCAACGGAAGCGGAGGTGGTTAATTACGCCGACAAACGGGTGGTTCACGACAAAGTGGCAACCCTCACGCAGCGGACAGAGTATATTATGCAAAGGTATGGGATAGAGTCCCAACGCAGGAAATATATCCACATGCTCGGAGAAAAAACAAAAAAACTGGAGGACCACCTGTTTCGTTTCTGTTCCTTTTCTCCCGCAGAGATGGAAGCCCTTCTCGGACCGGACACCTGTTCCATGGAATTTTCAGGCTACAGCGGAATAAATAACACCGGGAAGGCCGCTACAGGGGACTAGGTGATTTTTTATGGGGCAATTGCCCTCAAAACCCTTGACAAAACGGGACCGGGAGCATAAGTAACGGCGGGTAACCGCAGGGTTCGAATCATTGGAACCGGAAATCTCCAGGAGCAGGTAATCTCAGCACATCATGACCGTAAAACCCAAAAAAGGCAGGATCGTAATCGACAGCAGGCTCTGTAAGGGTTGCTATCTGTGCATATCGGTATGCCCGAACGAATGCATCGTCATTTCCGAGGAATCAAACGAAAAGGGGTATCATCCGGCCGAATTCACGGGACCGGGGAATGGTAAGGATCGCGCATGTACGGGGTGCACCCTCTGCGCGGTTATCTGCCCCGATATCGCAATAGAGGTCTATCGTGGATAAGAAGCTGCTGATGAGGGGAAGTCAGGTAATCGGTGAGGCGGCCATACGCGCCGGATGCCGCTTTTACGCGGGCTATCCCATAACGCCGCAGAATGAGATTCCGGAATTCATGTCCGGCGCGATGGCCGGTCTGGAGGGCGGCACCTTTATCCAGGCCGAAAGTGAGATCGCCGCCATCAATATGGTGATCGGGGCATCCATGGCGGGGGCGCGGGCGATGACCAGTTCATCCAGCCCGGGGATAAGCCTCAAACAGGAAGGCATATCCTTTCTGGCGGCGTTGGAGCTTCCCGCGGTCATTGTGAATGTTATGCGGGGCGGCCCCGGCCTCGGGAATATAGCCCCCTCCCAGGGGGATTACTTCCAGGCCACCAGGGGGGGTGGACACGGCGACTATCGCACCATAGTCCTGGCTCCGGCCCACGGGCAGGAACTCGCCGATCTTACCAAGAAGGCCTTTGAATACGCAGACAGATACCGGACGCCCGTCATGATACTGGCCGACGGCATGATGGGCCAGATGATGGAGCCAGTTATATTCCCCGACCCCATCAACCTGGACGAATTGCCCCCCAAGCCATGGGTCTTGGACGGTGCACAGGGAAGACCGAGCAGGATAATAAAGTCCCTGATCCTCGATACGGTGGAGATGGAGGAGCACAATTGGAAGCTCGCACGAAAGTACAAGATCATCTCGGGTGAAATCCCCCGTGCGGAAACGTATATGACTGAAGATGCCCGACTTGTGGTCATCGCCTACGGGACCGCCGCAAGGATAGCCAGGGGCGGCATCAAGAGGGCGCGTGAGATGGGCCTCAAGGTGGGTCTCCTGCGACCGGTTACCCTGTGGCCCTTTCCCGATCGCGCCATCAGGGAAATGAGTAGATTAGTCAAGGATTTCATGGTTTTTGAGATGAATACCGGGCAGATGATTGACGATGTACGGCTCTCCCTGGAGGGGAGAAGCAACGTGCACTTCTACGGTCGGCCGGGGGGGATCGTCTCCACCCCCGATGAGATAGGGAAGGCAATCAGCAGCGTGTATTACCGGCAGCATCTGAAAGAGGATTGATCGATGGAAGAGCTTGTCTTTACCAGACCACGATACATAAAAAAGGCGCCCTTCCACTACTGCCCCGGGTGCGGGCACAGCATTATCCACCGACTGGTGGCCGAGGTCATCGAGGAGCTTGAAATAGGGGACAAAACGATCGGTGTCCCGCCGGCTGGCTGCGCGGTCCTCGCCTATGACTATTTCGATGTGGATATGGGGGAGGCCCCCCACGGGAGGGGCCCGGCGCTGGCCACCGGGATAAAACGTATCCTCCCGGACAGGATCGTCTTTTCCTACCAGGGGGACGGGGATATTGCCGCCATCGGAACCTCCGAGATGATCCATGCCGCAAACCGGGGGGAGAATATTACCGTTATCTTCGTCAACAACAATTGCTACGGGATGACTGGTGGGCAGATGGCCCCGACGACCGTCCTCGGCCAAAAAACCACCACGACGCCGCGC
>CAZNBR010000132.1:0-6512 GCA_964571315.1 uncultured Syntrophaceae bacterium | reverse complement strand
TGCCCGATGTAACGGTTGTGCCCATGAATACCATGTTGTCCCGGTCACCGATCACGCAATCCTCCGCGATGACCGTGCTGTTTTTTCCCTGGGGCATCGACTCTCCGGTGAGGGCGAAATCTTCCGTGCGAAGGTCGAAGGCTTCGATGACACGGATGTCGGCCGGTATCTTATCCCCGGCTTCCAGGCGAACGATATCGCCGGGGACGAGCTGATCCTGCGGGACTTCGGTGAGATCACCCCCCCGCATGCCGCGGGCCGGTGACTGGATGAGGGTCTTCAGACTTTCGAGTATTTTGCTGACCTTGTATTCCTGCACAAAACCGATGGAGGCGTTCACTAGAACGATAATGAGCATGACGACGGCATCCCGAATGCTGCCGATAACAAATGATATGGCCGCCGCTGCTATAAGAACAATGACGAGAAGGTCCTTGAACTGCGAGACAAAAAGCACCCAGCGCGGGACCTCGATCTGGGCGGTAAGCTCGTTCCTGCCGTACTGCTCGATCCGGCGCGCGGCTTCGGCCGATTCAAGCCCGCCGGCCGTGGTTTTGAGGTCATCGAGGACCTCCTGGACCTTCATCCGGTAATATTTCTTATCATCCATATCGCTTGTTCTCCGTTTTGAAGCCTTCTTTGTATTGAGATACTGTGCAGTGTACAGTTTCCGGAATGGTATTTGAAATAGGGGTAGCGCCCTTTTATTCAATGAGATTAGGGAGATAATTCCCTGAATCCGGTCTGTAAATCTTTGTATTCATATTGATAGTATTGGTTAGCCAATCCGGATATTCTTTGCCGATATTAATAATATTAAATTTATCGAAGCCATATTTTCTTACGATCTCTTCAACGGACTTGTATCTGGGAGACTGACAATCATATTTCAGAATTCCGAGTGTTCCCCATTTTCCGTCCTGTTTGTAAATGAAAATGGCGTGTCCGCCCACATTTGTGAGGGTGTGCTCTTTTTTATACATGCACAGCGAAAGCGGCGGATAGCCGTTGTCGCTCAAGAGGGCTGCCGCGGCGATTACGCCTCCGTCACAATCATCGCTGCCCTGTGTATGGATTCTCTCGAAGGAAGCAATGTAATCTTTTTCCCCGAAAATTTTTTGGTCGTGAGCAAAAGTCAGGTAATTCAGCAGATATTGCTGGGCCTGCTCAGGTGTTTCTATCTCAGATATAACCTGCCTGTAACTCAGGGATTGTATCTTTTTTGCATATTCAGGGTCCGGTCTGTCGCCTGCATGTGTTTTCCCGACAACGATAAGAGAGATGACAATTGCAAGCAGTGTGACAAGTGTATATCTGTATTTGAGGAGGGGTTCAGTCTTTGACGTTTCTATGAGCTTGACCATAAGCGATTACCGGGTTAAATCGGGACAGCGCCCGTGTATTCAACCCCTTTTTTCTTTCCAGAGCTGATAGCCCCGCACCATGGCGTAGGTTTTCATGGCACGCTCCGCCGATTCGAAAAAGGGGAGACCGGCATCGAAAAAGGCCTGAATAGCATCTGCGTCGAGACCGGGAACCTTGACGGCAACAAAGGGTGTTCCCGTATCTTTCTGTATTCGTATCATGGCGTCGGCATAGATCCTGTTCACCTCGGGAGAGAGACCGATCCCCATCATGACCACGGCATCCACACCGGGGTCCTCGGCTACTGCCCTGGCCGAATTAATATAAATATCAATATCGAGCGATGCGCTGAGCCCCACATCGATGGGGTTTTTCAGACTGGTGCCTGTGGGGGGCACAACGCCCGCCAAAAAGGATTGGGTATCCGGGGCAATAGAGGCAAGTTTGAGCCCCCTGTTTCCGCAGGCCTCTGCCGCGGAGACGGCAAGTCCGCCAGGGCCTGAAATGATGGCCATACGATCGCCCAGATGTGAGGGGAGAAGGGAAAATCCTATCATGGCATCGACCCATGCCTCAATTCCCGCCACCGGTATTGCCCCGGTCTGTTGTACGACCCCCTCCCATATCTCCCGGGAACTCGACAGCGCGCCGGTATGTGAAGAGGCGGCGCGGCTTCCCTCCGATGTGAGCCCCACCTTCCACACGATAACCGGTTTTTCAAGGGATGCCTCCTTGAGGGCCGTGAGAAACTGCGGCCCATTTTTGACTCCCTCTATATAGGTGCCGATAACCTTTGTTTCGGGATCCCTTCCCAGGTATGTCAAAAAGTCGGCAAAGCTGAGGTCGCATTCATTTCCGAGGCTTACGGCTTTGCTGAAGGAGAGTCCCTTCTCGGGTGCCATGCGGCACAGAATGTTTCCCAGGGAACCGCTGTGAGAAATAAGGCCGATCGGTCCGGGCGTATGGGAAAGTTCCGGAAAATAGGAGAGGCCCGTCCTGGGCGAGTACAGTCCCATACAATTGGGTCCTATGATTCTCATGCCGGAGGAACGGGCGATGCGGGTCAATTCGGTTTCCATGTCCCTTCCTTCATCGGTTCCCGTTTCTTTATAGCCGGCAGAGAAAAGGACGGCGCCCTTGACCCCTTTTTGGGCACATTCCCGAACAACGGGGAGCGTGCGGTCATGCGAGACAAGAATGATGGCAAGGTCGACGGGGCCGGGGATGGATGAAACCGTGGGGTATGCATTCAGCCCATCGATCTCTTTTGCTTCGGGGTGGACGGGATAGATGATTCCGGGGAAACCCTGGTCGATAAGGGCCATGAGAAACAGTTTCCCCGTCTTCATTCCCTGTGGTACTCCGACAATGGCAATGGATGCGGGGTTGAAAATTGCATCGAGCTGGACCATCAGTTTTTCAGTATTGCTCATGACAACTCCTTGTTATGGGGTATCTATACGGAGTGTGGTTGTGGGGCAAGGAACCTCCTGACATTTGAATGAACCAACTTTTGCTTATTTCTGTTTGTTTATGGCTAAATCGGTAAAACCGGGACAGATTTATTTTCTTTAGGTTAAATAGTTATTCCTTTCAAAGTCAACCATAAAAATTGACATTTTTTACGTCAATTTTAGTCGAGACCTGCTCTTTGAAAAATTGGTAAAATCTGGACAATTTCCCCTGTTTTTGTTAGTTTAGGCAGCGGAGGGAGAAATTAGGGACACTTCCCATAAAAAAGACGGCCCTTGCTACGTTTATAATCTCAGGGCTCGTAGCCAACCGATGGAAGGAAACACCCTAAGCACGTAACAGGATTTACCCGTCTATAGGCAGCATAGGGAGTATCATGTCTCTCTGTCAACAATTTTTAACACAATAGATATTCCAGCTTTGCTTCAAAACGAAATGAGTGCTAAAATGGCTATTAATTACAATTTTGAGTGGGATCCCGGAAAGGCCCGTGACAACCGAGACAAACATGCTATAACTTTTGACGAAGCAGCAACGGTATTTAGAGATTCCAAGGCACTTTCCATATTTGATCCAGACCACAGTGAAACTGAAGAAAGATGGATAACTATGGGTATTTCCGAAAAAGGAAGATTGTTGATCGTAATCCATACTTTTCGAGAAGAAAGCGAAGATACTGTTACGATCAGAATTATTTCAAGCCGGAAAGCAACGAAACAAGAAATCGAAACGTATGGTGAATGAACATGAGAAAAGAATATGATTTTTCAAAAGGGAAAAGAGGTAAATTTTATCAACCGGATATGAAGCTGAACATTCCCATTTATCTCGATGGGGAAGTTTCTGCTTTTGTAGAGAAAATCGCGGCGAATAAAGGACGTGATCGATCCTCAATAGTGAATGATCTTCTCCGGGGCAATATAAAGATCTCCGAGGCAATACAATAAAGCGCCTTCGGCGAACCAAGGCATGTACTAGATTACCATTCCGCAGCCGCTTCATGGTTAAATAGGGAGCGGCCTTTTATTCAAAACCCTCATGACTGTTCTGGATAAGCATGTGTCGCGGCCAGCCCTTCGAGCGCCAACCCGTAGCCGAGCAGATCGTTCATGCGCTTTTTAAGGTCCTGGGTGAGCAGAACCCGCGCATAGCGCCTGACGAGGGATGGACGCAGCATGAGCTGCCTCGCGTGCTCCCATGCGCGAGCGAGGAGCCGATCCCTGGGAAGGACTTCGCTCACCAGCCCGACGTCCTTGGCCTCGTTCGCTGTCAACGTCTGGCCCGTCAGCAGAAAATATCGACCCCGGTTAGTCCCCATGAGAAGCGGAAATACCACATGCACCCCGTCCCCGGGAACCAGCCCGCCTGAGAAGTGCGCGGAGTCCTGGAACGTCGCCTCCTGCGCTGCGAGAACGATGTCGCATAACAGCGGTATCTCCGCATGCCGCACGGCCGGCCCGTTTACGGCAGCGATCATGGGCACTTCGATGTTGAGCAGGTTTGTGAGCAGGTGCTTGCCCTCCCAATAAATCGGGTCCCAGGTTCCGCCCGTAACGGGTTCGCGGGCATGGTTGTGGCCCCCGGGCGGCACCGCGGGTCCGCTGAATTCCGGACCCGTTCCGGTGAGGATGATGACTTGGTTCTCCCGGTCGCGGCCCACATCCAGAAAAGCCTGTTCCAGTTCCCCATGTGGAATCAGGCTCCAGCGCAGAGGCCCTCCGTCCGTGTGAAACTGCATTTCCAGAATCCCATCTTCACGGCGCATCCGGACCATCCGGTACTTAGTGGAATACTCATCGAAATTGGACATGTCGTTTACCTCGGTTACATAGGGACAACAGCGCCTTTTTAGAAAATCAGTGAAAATCAGGCCCACACTCCCCTATTTCTTTATTACATTTTTCTCCATTGCTTCCTTCGGAGTTACACCCGCATCTATGTAAGTCTGCCATGTCCTGTTTCCAAGCTCGCACATCGCCTGTAAATCGATAACAGGCTGTTTGATTCGTTTCATCGTATCATCTGATATCTTGAATGTTTGCACAATCTCCATTCCGGCCTGTTTGACCGCGTCAAGAATATCGGCACGAACTTTTTCAAAGCCGGGTTGAACCAGAGTTTCAGCAGCAGGTCTGTATATCTCTGCAACGAGAGCTCTCTTATAGATCTGTCTCAAGTGTGAAGACATCTGATTGAATATGGAATACTCCGGAAATCCGGCAACTGAAAGAGCGACCATTAATGGGTGGCGTCCGCGCAGGGGGTGGGAGGCCTTGCCGTTGTGTTCGATTATGAACGGCTCAATTGCCGGAAGAGTACGCTCGATGAATGTCTTGAGCTGGGCGTTGACGCCAAAGTGGTAGAGCGGCGTGGCCAGGACGGCAAGGTTGGATTCCATGAATTTCGGGAACAGTTCTCTGGTCATGTCGTCTTTAAAAACACATGTTCCCGGCGTCTTTGTCCAGCAGGTGTAGCAGCCGATACAATACTTAATCTTTTTGGCGCGAAGATGGACAACCTCCACATCGGCATGAGCCGAGCGCATACCCTCGACAAGAGAATCGAGCAAAAGCTCCGTTTTGCTCTGATCCTTACCCCGCGGACTTGAATTAAGAGCTAAAACCTTCATGTCTTCCTCCTGTTTTAAAATAGGTACAACGCCCTTTTATTCTAATAGAAGGCTACGTGGGTGGGAAAGGGTGATAGATCAGTCGCCTTCCCCGGCGATGATGGCACAGACCCGCGCGAGTTCCTCGGGGGTGTCCACCTCGACGGAGTCGTGGAGGGTCTCGACGACCTTTATTCGGTATCCGTTCTCCAGCGCCCGGAGTTGTTCGAGGGCCTCGGTTCGTTCCAGAAAGCCCACCTCCAGACCAGTGAAGATCCTCAGAAACGACCGGCGGTAGCCGTATATCCCGTGGTGTTTGTAGTAGGGAACCTGCTCTTTCCTGTCGCGGTCATAGGGGATTGTCGCTCGGGAGAAGTAGAGGGCGTAGTGATCCTTGTCGAAGGCGACCTTGACCGCGTTGGGGTGGTACACCTCTTCTTCCCGCTGTATCTTGTATATGAGGGTGGAGAAGTTCAGCGACGGGTCGTCCAAGAGGGGCCGGGCCACCTCTTCCACCTGCGTGGGAACGAAGAGGGGCTGATCTCCCTGGATATTTACGACGATGTCCTCATCATCCAGGCCAAGGTCATCCACGGCCTGGGCGATCCTGTCCGTCCCGGACCGGTGGCGGGGGGAGGTCATGACGGTATTCCCCCCAAACCCCTTCACCCGCTCGAAGATGCGCTCATCATCCGTGGCCACCGCGACGTACGACACCAGATCGACCCCGGCGGCCTTCTCATACACGTGCTGTATCATGGGTTTGCCGCAGATATCCGCCAGCGGTTTCCCCTCGAAGCGCGATGAACTGTACCGCGCGGGTATGATGCAGATGACCTTCGGCATGAGACTTCACACTCCTGCAGGCTTACAGTTTCTTGCCAGCCTCTCCGATCGCGTCGACATTCTTCGCCCGCGCTTCTTCAGACATCTTTACCGGTATGATCATGAAGAGCGTCCGGCTCATGATCTCTTCAGCGTGGGGGATGTCCTCCACGCGGTACCGGGCCGTTCCCTTGTACATCGGGTTGGTGAAGGGGAACTTTGTTGAATTGGCGGTTGCCCG
>CAZNBR010000131.1:0-6534 GCA_964571315.1 uncultured Syntrophaceae bacterium | reverse complement strand
TCATATTAAATTTTCGTTGAAAGAGTTTTATAAATAAGGGTAAGAGAGATATCACTGCGAGATGAATTATGTCAATTGATTTTTCAGGAAATTACCGGTAAGAAGACCCGGATTGAGGGCAGGTTATGGACGGGACATATCTTGAGGATAGAGAGATTTTTCTGTCGGATGCTCTGGCAGATATGGACGAGGGGCGGTATGATGATGCCACTGCCCTCGCTGATGCCAGGCTGAAGCGCTTTCCGGGGGACATGGACGCCCATCTTGTCAGGGCATCGTGCCGGGCCCGGATGGGCAGACCGGCAGAAGCCGAAGAGATCCTTGAACAGTGGCATGCTATCGTACGGGATCAGTCTCAGGTGTATGAGGTCCTGGGAGACGCGTATCATCGGGAGGGGATGACTGAAGAGGCGATACGCTCCTATATGAGGTTTATGGAGCTGAACCCCGGAACCGGCGCGGCAGGGCGCGTATCCGAAAAGATAGCTTCGCTGCAGGATACTGATATCAAAGACGGGGAAGACTTCGAACCTGCCATGTCGGATGATTTTCATACCATCACCCTGGCCAGGCTGTATGCGAAACAGGGACACTTCCGGATGGCCGGGGATGTTATTGACAAGATACAGGAAAAAGATCCGGAAAATCGCGAGGCCAGGGAATATGCCGGGCATGTGCACCGGCTGATCGAGAAGGGGTGGAAACCGGTTGTTGATGAACTGAACAGGTGGCTAGGTGAACTGCAGGAAAGAAAGAATCCATGAAGCTCCCCGGCTGGACGGCCGCGTCAAGCGCGTACGGTCGATGCTGCCCGGGTTTGATGTGGAGGGCATTCTTCTTTTCGGAGAAGCGAATATCCGCTACCTGACGGGTTTTACCGGGAGCGACGGGGCCCTTTTTGTGGGCGCAGAACGGTCCGTGCTGCTTGTGGATGGAAGGTATACGACGCAGGCGAAGGAGGAAGCGGCGGGGTGTGATATCGTTGAGTTCAGGGACAGGACGGAAGGGATGGCCGGTGCGATCTCCGATCTGGGTCTGAAAAGGGTGGGGATTGAATCCCCGGCCATCACACTGGACAGCTATCTTGCGTTGCAGGACCGGGTGGCCGGAGTCTCTCTCAAGCCCTTGTCGGGGGAGATAGAGCGCATACGGATCATAAAGGATACAGGCGAAGCCGCCCTCCTCCGGGAGGCTGCTCAGATGGCGGCACGTGCCCTTGAAGGGACGCTGGAGCACATCAAACCCGGTATCACCGAAAGGGACGTCGCCGCGATCCTGGAGATGAAGATGAGACAGGCCGGAGGTGAAAAGCCGTCCTTCGAGACTATTGTGGCCTCCGGCAGCAACTCGGCCCTTCCCCACGCGACCCCCGGTCCCCGAGAGATCCGGGATGGTGATTTTGTAACCGTAGATTATGGGACCGTGTGCCGGGGGTATCACTCGGATGAGACCTGCACCTTTGCCGTGGGAGGCATAACGGAGAGGCAGGCCGCTGTGTACGCCGTCGTGAAGGACGCGCACGATAGGGCGATCGATACGGTGAGGGAGGGGGTTTCCTGCAGGGATATCGACGCCATTGCCAGGGGTCATATTGATGATGCGGGTTACGGGGCCTATTTTTCACACGGAACCGGGCATGGGGTGGGGCTTGCCACTCACGAATCCCCCCGGCTGTCCGGACGGGCGGAGGACCTTCTGGAAGAGGGAATGGTCATTACGGTGGAACCCGGTATCTATATCCCCGGTCTGTGGGGAGTGAGGATAGAGGACACCGTCATGGTCGAGAAGGATGGATGCGAGATCCTGACAAAGATGTCCAAGGATCTGAGAATACTATAACTTTGTGAGGGTATTGACTTATGTCGTTTCCGAATGATTTGATTTACAGCAGCGAGCATACGTGGGTAAGGGTTGATGGGGATATCGCGACAGTGGGGATAACGGGCTATGCCCAGGACAAACTGGACGAGATCCTGTCAGTGGAGCTGTTCCCGATAGATTCTTCGGTTGAACAGGGTGAGCCTTTCGGGGTGATAGAATCCGCCAAGGTGACGACCGAACTGATCTCTCCCGTGAGCGGTGAAATTATCAGCGTCAATGAGGACCTCGCCGATGATGTCGGCATTCTCAACAGTGATGCATACGACACGGGGTGGATGATTGCCGTTGAGATGCGGGATGTTGGAGAACTGGATACCCTGATGGATGCGGAGGAGTATACAGATTACATCGAGGCGAATGAGGAGGCCGATTGACGTCAGGTGGATACGTGGAGAATGATCCCTTTCAACCGGTTTGGCCCTTTTGAGAATATGGCCATCGACGAGGCCCTGTTCAGGGGACATCAGCAGGAAGGGGCGCCTCCTGTCCTCCGGTTTTACGGCTGGGAAAGACCGGCCGTATCCATCGGATACTTCCAGGATGCCGAAGAGGAGATCGATTGTGCATACTGCCGCGGCAGGGGGATCGATATCGTCCGGCGGCCTACGGGAGGCAAGGCGGTTCTTCATGGCGGTGATCTGACCTATTCCATCGTGGCCAGGGAGAACACCCCCCTTTTCTCCCCCGATGTTGTTGAAACATACCGGATAATAAGCGGGTGCATCATACGGGGCCTTGCCAAGGCGGGGATTGAGGTACAGATAGTCGAGGAAGGCCGGGGTGGAGCCGGATCGGCGGGGAGCTTCTGCTTCTCAACCTCTTACAAAAATGAGCTCCTCGCGGGAGGCAGAAAGATCTGCGGAAGTGCCCAGGTGCGGGCGCGGGGCGTGTTCCTCCAGCACGGGTCTGTACTTATCGATTTTGATCCGCTGGCGGTCTGCGCCGCAATAGGGAAAACAGAGGATGCCGGCAGGAGGGCGCGGGAGATCGAAGCCGCTGTTACCTCCGTCCGGGAGACGATCGGGGAGGATATCAGCATAAACGGCCTGTGCCGGGACATCGCGGCGGGGTTTGAAGAGGTCCTGCATGTACGTCTGGTAGAGGGGGGGCTGTCCCCCGAGGAGGAGGCCCTTAAGGACAGACTCCTTGAGGACAGATACACGCGTGACGAATGGAACATGAAAGGACGGGGAGCCGGAAGTGGATATTGAAAAGATTATAAAAAGCGGGGTACTTTCGCAGGAGGCATACCCCGCCGAGGAGCGGCCGTACCGGATCAAGCTTGACGCAAATGAAAATCCCTATCCGCTCCCCCCTTCCTTGAAGCGCCTGATCTTCGAACGCCTGGAGTCTGTATCCCTCAACCGCTATCCGGCGCCCGGATCTCCCGGCCTGAGGGCGGCCTTCGCGCGGTATTACGGGGTGGACGAAGAGATGGTCCTCATCGGGAACGGGTCGGATGAGCTCATCCAGATATTGATGACGGCTGTCGGAGCATCTTGCCCCTGCAGCATCCTGTTCCCGACCCCCACCTTTGCCATGTACGGGATAAGCGCCCTGAACACGGGGCACCGTATTGTGGAAGTACCCTTGAACGACCGGCTGGACTTGGATACGGAGGCTATGCTTGCCGCGATAGCCGACGCACAGCCCCCCCTCATATTCTTAAGCTACCCCAACAATCCCACGGGGAGGTGCTTCGACAGGGGGGCTATTGAAAGGATTCTGGAGGCATCCAGCGGCCTCGTGGTGGTTGATGAGGCCTACGGCAATTTCTCGGGGAAGACCTTCCTGCACGATCTCGACCGGTGGGATAACCTGGTCATACTGAGGACCCTCTCCAAGGTGGGGCTGGCGGCCCTGAGGCTGGGGATACTCATCGGGCATCCTTCATTGGTTCATCAGTTGAACAAGGTGAGGCTGCCCTATAATGTGAACATCTTCTCACAGGTTGTCGGGGGTCTGTTTGTTGAACACAGCGAGAAATTTCTGGAGTTGGCGGACAGGATCATTGCAGACAGAAAGTGGCTTTCAGACGAACTGATGGCCATTAAAGGGATTAACCCGTACCCTTCAGACGCGAATTTCATCCTTTTTAGTTGTTTTACGGGAAAAGATGATGTATATGCCCATCTGGTCGAAAGAGGCGTATTGATAAAGACCTTTACGTCTCCCGCCATCCTCAGAAACTGCATGCGGGTGACGGTCGGAACGACAGAGGAGAACAGGGAGTTCATAGAGACCCTGAAGGGTGCTCTGTAGGGAGAGTGATAATCGCATAGGTACAGACAAGGGGTGGAAGGCGACAGTGTTGCACGGGTCGTTCTGCCCCCTTTTTTTGTCCTGGGCCATGTGCTCCGGTATTCTCTACTTTTTGTACGAAGGTGCGTTCTATTTTACTACGGGAGGAGGTGACAATCTTTGGAAGTAAGAGTGTTCGATAACGATGTTGAAAGGGCCCTGAAGATACTGAAAAACAAGCTTTCAAAGAGCGGGTTTTTTAAAGAGCTCAAACTGCGCAGGGCTTACGAGAAGCCGTCCGTAAAGAAGAAGAGGAAGGCCCTGGAAGCGCGAAGGAGAGTGGCCAAGGCGGCGAGAAGGCGAAAATGGTCTCCTCGGTAGGATAGGTGGTTCTTTAGCGAATGGCAGTGTAACGGGGGACGTTCCCTCCCCCCGATCGGTGGGCGTTTTCTGGAGGAGATATGGAAGAGAAACAGTATCTTGTGGATGCCCTGTCTGTCGATGAGTCGTGGCGTGTATTCCGGATTATGGCGGAGTTTGTGGATGCCATTGAGGAACTCTCAAAGATCGGACACGCCGTGAGCATATTCGGTGCGGCCAGAGAGGCCCCGGGAGGCACGTATTACGAAAAGGCGCGGGAGGTTGCCCGTCTCCTCGGCAAAGAGGGCTTCGGTGTGATTACCGGGGGCGGGCCGGGCATCATGGAGGCGGCCAACCGGGGTGCCAGCGAGGCGGGCGCCCGGTCGGTCGGCATGAATATCCAGCTTCCCTTTGAACAGAAGCCAAACCCCTACTCCAATATCAATATTGCCTACAAATATTTCTTTATCCGGAAGGTCATGTTCGTCAAGTATGCCATGGCCTATGTCATCCTTCCCGGGGGATTCGGCACCATGGATGAACTCTTTGAGGCCCTCACCCTTATCCAGACGAAGAGGATACGGTGCTTTCCGGTGGTCCTCATGGGAAGTGATTACTGGGGGGGACTTATGGACTGGATGAAGAATACCATGCTCCGGGAGGGGAAGATATCTGAAGAAGACCTTGATCTTATCCAGATGCTCGATGAACCCGATCAGGTGGTGAGGCATATAAAGAAGTTCGTTGTACTGTGAACAGGCCGGACGTCCGCCATGCACGGAACAGTAAAGACAGTTCTCGACGATATCGGCAGGGGCATAATCGTACCCTGCTATCTCATCTACGGGGATGAGGAATACCTGTTAGCTGACGCGCTGGATCGGATCATAGACGCCCTCCTCCCCCCGGATCAGCGTGACCTCAACCTCTTTCATATGGAGGGGGAGGATGAAGATATAGATGCCCTGTGCGACTCCCTTCTCACCCCCCCCCTTATCCCCGGCAGAAAGGTCGTCGTGGTACGGAATACGCGGCTCTTTCATTCCAAGGCATCGTCATCCGACGTGATAGGGGAAATCACGTCACATCTTGAAAATGACCCCCACAGGGCTGCGCGGGCCTTTCTCTCCCTTCTGGATGTGGCGAGGTGGTCCGTGGAAGATCTGAAGGAGGGGCAGTGGAAAAAGATCTCCGATGACGACTGGAGGAGTGCGACCGGGAGCACGGCGGGGGCGGACAGGGAAGAGTGGCTTCCGAAGGTGCTGGACCTGTGCGACAGCCTGAAGATCACACGAGGAGGCAATCTGGAGGACACCGGCAGGCTGGAGGATGTGCTGAAGGGCGGTATCCCCGCCGGCAACTGCCTGATTATGACCGCCGCCGCCGTTGACAAACGAAAGAGACTCTTCAAGGGGATAACCGATGCGGGCGCCGTCCTCTCCTTCTCAAAATCAAAAAGTGAATCGGGGAGGAAAAACCTCCTCATGGACAGGGTGGGGGAGGCCCTCGCGAAGAGGGGAAAGAAGGTGGCGCCGGACGCCCTTCTCGCCCTCGGGGGAAAAACGGGTTTCGAGCTTCGGGATTCCCTGCAGGAGATTGAAAAGCTGATCGCCTATGTGGGGGACCGGGAGACTATCGACAGGAATGACATAGATGCGGTAGTAGAAAAGACCGCAGAGGATTCGGTCTTTGATCTCACCTCCGCCATCGTGGAAAAGGATGCCGGCACGGCGCTTCAGACCCTTCAGCGGCTCCTTGACCAGGGGGTCAACCACATCTTGATCCTGACGATGATAGCCAGAGAGGTCCGGTTCCTGCTTCAGGGGAATCTGCTCCTTGCATCGGGGAAGATTCCCGCCTTCCGGCCCCGCATGGATTACGGGGGGTTTCAGGCCGGGGTCTATCCCGCGGTAAAGGCCCTGGCGAAGCGGAAGGGCACGTGGCTTGCGATCCAGCATCCCTACGTGATCTACAACGCCCTCAGAAATGCCGGCCGGTTTTCCCGGGGGGAGCTTATCGGGTACATGAACCGCCTTGCCGATCTGGACCTCG
>CAZNBR010000130.1:0-6670 GCA_964571315.1 uncultured Syntrophaceae bacterium | reverse complement strand
AACCACAGATCGTCGTCGTCAAGGATGGCAACGTAGTCGCCGTTCCCCTGGCGGATGGCTCGGTTTCGCGGGACCGCCGGAAAACCTGCATGTTTTCCGGGCAGGTATATGAATCGATCATCTTCGAGGAACGGTTTTACGGCCTCAAGTGTTTCTTTTGTTTCCCCGTCCTCGGCAATCCAGCATCTCCAGTGGGGATATGCCTGAGCGGAAACGCTCTCCAGGGTTTCTGGCAGTAACTGAGAGCGTTTAAATGTTGGTATAATTATGTCTACTTTCATTTGTTTCCCGCATGGAAAAGGTGTTTCGAAAGACAGATTAACGGGAAAATCATTATTTTAATCACCTTACAACTGTGGTATGTTTGTGCGCCTATACCATAATTCGGGTGGTTCTATCAAACAATGAATGGAAAAGCTCCGCTTTCAGTAGCCATCATTACGAAGGATGAAGCAGAAACCCTGCCTGCCTGTCTCGCGAGTGTTCGGTTTGCGGATCAGGTCGTCGTCGTGGATTCAGGAAGCAGCGATGATACGGTAAAGATCGCCTCTGATCTCGGATGTGATGTATTTGTAGAACCCTGGCGTGGGTTTGGCCCGCAGAAACAATGTGCCATTGATCAATGCAGGCACGCGTGGGTGCTTGTCCTCGATGCCGATGAGCGGATCCCTCCTGAGACCGCCGGGGCTGTCAGTGATATCGTCTGGAAGGAGTCGGCCGAGGCGGCCGGCTACAGCTTCCCCCGGAGAAACTGGTTCCAGGGCCGCTGGATCAAACACCTCTGGGGGGGAGACCGGATAGTCAGGCTTTTCCGGAAAGATTCCGGGCGAATGACGCCGGCAGCCGTCCATGAATCGGTGGAAGTCAGCGGACTGGTGAAAGCGCTGGATGTCCCCATAGAGCATTATACGGAGAGCAATCTGGGAAGGATTCTGATCAAGATCGATCACTATTCCACCCTGGGTGCCCGGGAGGCCTTTGATAAGGGCAAAAGATCCTCGGTTTGCTCCGCCTGTTTCCGCGCGGTCCTCACCTTTCTTCAGGACTACCTTTTAAGGCTCGGGATCCTTGACGGACCACAGGGGCTTACCCTTTCGATTACCGATGCCGTCAACAAGTTCTTCAAATATGCCAAGTTGAGCGAGCTGCACAAACAGGCGAAGGCATCAGACCGGAGCCGCTAGGAAAACGCTGTCGCATGGATATCACGATCATCATAGTTAACTGGAACACGAGTGACCTCCTGCGCGACTGCCTGGGATCCGTCTATAAGACGGTCAGGGATATCACCTTTGAAGTCGTTGTGGTGGACAACGCCTCTCAGGATGGCAGTGTTGCCATGGTGCGTGAAGAGTTTCCCGGTGTCGATATAATAGAAAACAGCGAGAACCGGGGATTCAGCGCGGCCAACAACCAGGCATTGAGGGTCATGAGGGGACGCTACGCCCTCCTGCTCAATACCGATGCGGTCCTGACCGAGGGTGCTGTCCATGAACTGTTTGTCTTTATGGAAAGCCACGCTGAGGCCGCCATGGCCGGCGGACAGCTTCTCAACAAGGACGGGAGTCGACAGAATTCGATAGCGAATTTCCCCACCATCTTCAACCTGCTGATGAACACGCCCATCCTTGAATACCTGTTCCCTGAAAGATACCCGAGCAAGAGGTATGAGCACAAGGTTCCCCTTGCCGTTGAGTCTGTTATCGGCGCCTGCATGCTCGTCCGTAGGGACGCCATGGATGACGTGGGGATGCTGGACGAGGGGTACTTTTTCTTTTTTGAAGAGACGGACTGGGCCTTCCGGATGAATGAAGCCGGATGGATGGTCTATCACGTGCCGTCGGCGCTGATCTACCATCTGCAGGGGAGGAGCATCGGACGGAATGTCCGCTCCCGGATGGCGTTCTATCGATCCCGGTACCGGTTTTTCGGCAAATGGAAGGGTCGCCCCTACAATAGGGCCGTTTTTTTTGTTGTTTTTATCCGGCTGATCGCAAACTTGCTGCTGACATCTGTCGGGAATCTCATGACCGCAGGGATGATCAGAGACCTGCGTGACAAGGGGGTTGTATATTCCCGGCTTATTCTGTGGCACCTGAGGGGACGACCCTCAGCATGAAGCGCCCCAATGTTCCCGTCTGCTGGGGCACTGTCCATGAGGGCCGGGCGCAGGGGGGAAAAGTTTGGTTGTTTTATGGGAATCTTTTCTGCTACATCTTCCGGCCTTGTGGTATATTGAGCAGGGTATGATACAACACCCTGCCCCGGTCGGAGACGGCTGGTATGGAAAAACCCGCCGGAAGAAGGGATGAAGGGAGAGATACGATCGAGAAGATACGGATAGGCACTCGAGGAAGCGACCTTGCCCTTGTCCAGGCCAACTGGGTTGCGGATCAGCTCAGGGACCGATACCCGAACAGGCCTGTGGAGGTTGTCCCGATCAGGACGCGCGGAGACCGGATGCAGAATGTCTCCCTGGTGGAGATCGGGGGCAAGGGGGTCTTTGTCAAGGAGATAGAGGAGGCCCTGCTGCGCGGCGACATAGACATGGCGGTCCACAGCATGAAGGATGTTCCCGTGGACCTCCCCGACGGGCTGGTGATAGGGGCCGTGCCGGAGCGGGAAGACCCGCGAGATGTGCTCATCTCCAGGGAAGGCAGGAAGATCGAAGGCCTTGCCAGAGGGGCGCGGATAGGCACCGGCTCCCTTCGAAGGGGGATGCAGATCAGGACCCTGATGCCGGATATAGAGATTGTTCCCATACGCGGCAACATAGACACGAGGATACGAAAGATTGTAACGCAAAATCTGGACGGAATTATCATAGCGGCGGCCGGGATGAAGAGGATGGGACGTGCCGCGGAGATATCACAGTACATACCCCTCGAGGTGATGATGCCCTCGGCCGGACAGGGGGTGCTGGGGATCGAGGTGTGGGAAGATGACAGCAAAACCCGAGACCTGATCTCTCCTCTCAACCATTCGGATACGGTGGTTGAAATCTCCGCGGAGCGCGCGTTCCTGAGACATCTGGGCGGTGGGTGCCAGGTCCCGATAGCGGGCATTGCCAGAAAACAGGGAGACACGCTGACCATCAAAGGTCTCGTGGGGAGTGTTGATGGGCGGGTTATGATTGTGGACGAGATCAGAGGGCACAGCCGTGACTGGAAGGATATGGGGGATACCCTTGCGGAGAATATCCTGTCGAGGGGAGGACAGGCCGTTCTGGACGAGGTGTATACTTAGTAAGTTAGAAATTATTTTCTGCGTTTTTCCGGCAGAGAATAATTTCGTTAACGCATTAGTGAGTTAAAGTGTGTTTTCTCTTAGAAAGCACATTCGTTAACGCACTTATCCCCTTTAGTGGGACTTATCCCGTTTATCGGGGGTTAGGGATGCCTACGTGCGGAAAAACAAGGGGCCTGACATGAAAAAACCCGGAACGGTATACATCATAGGCGCGGGTCCCGGTGATCCGGGTCTCATAACGGTGAAGGGATCGGAGTGCCTGCGCAGGGCCGACGTGGTGGTATATGACTATCTCGTAGGCGAGGAGATACTGCGGCGCGCCGGGAAGGGTGCCCGGCTCATCTACGTCGGCAAGATAGGGGGGCAGCACCATATATCCCAGGAGGCCCTGAACCGGATCCTGGTGGAAGAGGCCCTGAAGGGCAACACCGTGGCCAGGCTCAAGGGGGGGGACCCGTTCATCTTCGGGAGGGGAGCCGAGGAGGCCGAGTTTCTCAAAGAGGCGGGGGTGCCCTTTGAGGTGGTACCGGGGGTGACATCGGCGATAGCCGTCCCGGCCTATGCCGGGATACCCCTCACGCACAGGGCTCTTACCTCCACGGTCGCCTTTGTGACGGGGCATGAGGACCCCAAAAAGGATCAGAGCCGCATCGACTGGGAAAGAATATCCGCCATCGAAACCCTCGTGTTTCTCATGGGGGTGAGAAATCTTCCCCGGATCACCGCCAGCCTTATGGAACATGGCAAGGATCCCGCCACCCCGGTGGCGCTGATCAGGTGGGGGACAACACCGGATCAGGAAACTCTGACGGGGACCCTTGGGGATATAGCCGCCCTGGCCGAAGAGAACAACTTTTCAGCCCCCGCCATCTGTGTCGTGGGGGATGTGGTCGGTCTGAGGAAGCGCCTCGAGTGGTTTGAGAAGAAGCCCCTCTTCGGGAAGGGGATCGTCATCACGAGGCCGGAGGAACAGGCGGAAGAGCTCTCGGCGCTTCTGCGGGAGAGGGGGGCGCGGGTTATCTCCTTCCCCACCATCAGGATCGCGCCGCCGGACGACTATGGCGACCTGGACCGGGCCATACAGAATATCGAACAATACCAGTGGATCGTCTTTACCAGCGCAAACGGGGTACGATCTTTCTTCGAAAGGTTCAGTGGTGTGAGGGGTGACATACGGGACCTCAAGGGGATACGGATCTGCACCATCGGCCCGGCCACCCGAACCTGTGTAGAGGCGTACCATATTCCCGTGGACCTTGTCCCTGACGAGTATCTCTCCGAAGGGGTCGTGGAGGCGTTTAAAGGCCGGAATATCGCGGGTCAGAACGTCCTTCTGCCGCGGGCTTTGATCTCTGGAGACGTGATCCCCGAGGGCCTCTCGGCGATGGGAGCCCGTGTTGACGTCGCCACCGCCTACCGGACGGTATCCCCGGGCGGCGACGGGAAGGTTCTCCGAGAACTGATGGAGGGCGGAAGAGTCGACGTGCTTACCTTTACCAGCCCGTCCACCGTAAACAACTTTATGGATATCATCGGGGGGAGGGTGTCGATCCCGGACCATATCAGGATCGCGTGTATCGGTCCCGTGACGGAAAGCGCGTGCAGAAAGGCCGGCCTGCGCGTCGATATCATGCAGGGGCCTTATTCGATCCCCGGCCTGGTGGGGGCGATAGAGACGCACCTGACACAGGCGTAATGGATAAGAGACAATGATAGGAATCTCAAAACTGTATTGCGGAGGGGTCGAGCCCTCCGATGTCCTTCGGTACGGGGCTCAGTCGGACCGGCTCCCCTCGCACCTCCTCCAGTTCTCCAGTGACAAGCGTCCGGTGGTGGTGTGGAATGTCACAAGGCGGTGCAACCTTCGCTGTGTGCACTGTTATTCAAGCTCCCAGAACAGGCTCTACGGCGACGAGCTGAGCACAGGGGAGGGAAGGACCCTGATAGCCGACCTCGCCTCCTTCGGGTCTCCGGTGATCCTCTTCTCCGGGGGGGAACCGCTGATGAGGGAAGACCTGCCGGAGCTCGTGCGCTTCGCCGTGGACAGCGGGATGCGGGCGGTCATCTCAACGAACGGCACGCTCATCACCAGGGAGAAGGCCGCCACCTTCGCCGATATCGGACTCTCATACGTGGGGGTCAGTCTGGATGGGATCGGGGAGATTCACGACCGGTTCCGGGGAGTAAAGGGGGCCTTTGACGCCGCTGTCCGGGGGATTCGAAACTGCCAGGATGCGGGGATAAAGGTGGGGGCCCGCTTTACGATAACAGGGGAAAACAGCGGCGAGATCCCCGCGGTGTTTGATTTCATTGAAAAAAAGAATATACCCCGGGCGTGCTTCTACCACCTGGTCTATTCGGGGCGGGGTTCCGCCCTGATGGAGAGTGCCCTGCCGCATGCCCAAACGAGAGAGGTCGTAGATCTGATCATGGATCGAACGCGCGATCTCTTCGACAGAGGGATGCCCAAGGAGATCCTGACCGTGGACAACCATGCCGACGGGCCGTACCTCTACCTGCGCCTGCTCAGGGAGGACCCCGAACGGGCGGCCGATGTCCTGAAACTCCTCCTGATGAACGAAGGGAACAGCTCCGGGCGCGGGATCGGGTGTGTGAGCTGGGATGGCCGGGTCCACGCGGATCAGTTCTGGCGGGATATCTCCTTCGGAAATGTGAAGGAGCGCCCCTTCAGTGAGATCTGGCTCGACACGTCCAACGAACTGATGGCGCGGCTGAAGGACAAAAAACGATATGTGACGGGCCGGTGTGCCGAATGCCGCTGGCTCGATGTGTGCGGGGGAAACTTCCGCGCGAGGGCCGAGGCGGTGGCGGGGGACCTGTGGGCGCCCGACCCGGCCTGTTACCTGACCGATGAAGAGATACGAGGTGCTGTATGAACTTTCCTGACTACCGTCCGAGAAGGCTGAGAAAGAACGAGAATCTCCGGAGGATGATCCGGGAAACCAGGCTGTCGGTCGACGACCTGGTCTGCCCTCTCTTTGTCACCCACGGCAGCGGGGTGAAGACCCCTATTGCCTCCATGCCGGGGCAATTTCAGCTGTCGATCGACAACCTTGTGGAGGAGGTACACAAGATACGGAATCTGGGGATCCCCGCGATCCTGCTCTTCGGGATACCCGAGACAAAGGATGAGGCGGGCTCCGGTGCCTGGGTAGAAGACGGGATTATCCAGCAGGCGGTGAGGCGGATCAAGGATGAGATTCCGGATATCCTGGTTATTACTGATGTGTGCCTCTGCGAGTACACGAGCCACGGCCACTGCGGGATTATCGACGGCATCGAGGTGGATAACGACCCCTCGCTGGAGGTACTTGCGCGAACGGCACTGTCACACGCCCGTGCGGGGGCCGACATGGTGGCGCCATCGGCCATGATGGACGGCCAGGTCTGGGCGATCCGC
>CAZNBR010000129.1:0-6712 GCA_964571315.1 uncultured Syntrophaceae bacterium | reverse complement strand
CCGCCGACGACATAGACCACCGCGGGGGTGATCCTTTTCCCCTCGAGGATCTCGTGGACGGTATAGACGGGTTTGTCGTTGATCTCCCCGAGCATCTCGCCTGCCGCTGAGAGTATCTTCCGGCAGGCGAGATCGAAGATTTCCTGCGCCGTCTCATCGAGAGCACGGTTCGCCAGGTCGGCTATCCCTTGAACAGCCTCGAGGGCCTTTCCCCTGTCGCCGATATCCGTGAGGCCGAGGACTATCATGGCATCCGTCGGCGTGGGGGAGGGGCCTCCGAAGGCCGCCGCCGGCCCGTCCCTCTCCGGACCGATGGTGAACGTCCCGCCTTCATATCCGACCCTGCTGTCGCCCCCTACACCTATGGACCGGGTCAGGAGTCCTCTGATGAGCGTCTTATGCCCCCCTATGGTCACGCCAAGGGGCTCCAGGAGGGGGACGCCGTCGGCAAAGATCGCTATGTCCGTGGTCGTTCCGCCTATATCGAGGGCGATGGCGTCCTCACGGCTGTCTGTCAGGCTCAGGATGCCCATGATACTGGCGGCGGGGCCGGAGAGGATCGATCCGACGGGATATCCGGCGGACTGACTGATCCTTGAGGTGCCGCCGTCCGCTTTCAGTATGTAAACGGGAGCGGTTATCCGCATGCGGCCTACGTAATCCATCACATTTTTGACGAAGGTGCTGTACGTGTCCCATATCGAGGCGTTGAGGTAGGCTGTCGCTATACGTCTCGGAAAGTTCAGGTTTCCCGACATGAGGTGGCCGAAGGATATGTGCCTGAATCTGCCGTTAATGATGTCCCCTATCTCCGTCTCGAGGCCGGGATTCCGCGTGGAAAATTTCCCGACGATTCCCACATGCCCGATATTCTCCCTTTCAAATATATCCGCGATACCGGTAACCTCGCCGCTGTCCGTCCCGGCGACCCTGATTCCCCGGTGATTGACATAGCCGGATATAAAATGGGTGTCTTCGCCGATCCTGAGCATCTCGGGCGGAAGCCCGGGACCGCCGGCCAGGATCATCCCGACCCTGTCGGTCTTGCCCTGGACGATGGCGTTGGTTGATATGGTGGTGCTGAGGACGATTCTTTCGATGTCGCCGGGGTCCTCGCCGCTGAAGATCTCTTCTGTAACGGCTGTGAGCGATTCTATCAGATTTTTCTGGTTTGTTACGACCTTTGCCTTCTTCTTGATCCGGAGCGTGTCCAGCAGAACCGCATCGGTGTGTGTTCCCCCAACATCAATCCCTATAATCATATCCTCGCTCCAGCCCCCTTTTTACCAGAGTTGCCTATCATACGGACCTGCGCCAGTCAATTCATCATTTTTCGCCGTTGTTTTTCAGGCAGACCTGCCGTGGAAACGGCTGGAAACCGGGGGAGTTGTGATTAACAACCTGATTACGTAATTGTAATTTGAATTACACAATTTCACGTAATCCACCTCTTTTTTTGGGGGAAGCATTCCCATTTTTTTCGGTCTGCAGAGGGTCTTCCCCCGCCATCCCGAATGTGTCCTATAGCCTTTAACAAGCTGAAATGATTGAATGTTTGTATCACTTTGTATGCGCTTTACCAGGGATCTCTCGGTGGATGCCTCACCCTGTTCTCCCATGGCCTGCTTCTTGCCCTTTCTTAAGGTGGATGCCGGTGGGAAACAACCCAATGCAGCCAGCCGAATGAAAGGGAAAAAATGAAGAGGTTAGTTGTTGGGATCATTTTATCGGTGCTTGTTGCCACTAACAGCTGGGCAACATACACGGGAAGCCTTGAGGGGCCCGCCACCTTGTACGGGACGGGGAGTTGGAGCACCGGAACCCTGGAGTGGAATGTCAGTGTCGACAGCAGTGACCTCTGGACCTACGATTACACGTTTACAGTATCACGGAAGGATATCAGTCACCTGATCTTCGAGGTGTCGAGCACCTTTGACGACAGCAATATCTATGAGGGGACGACAGGAGGGTATGAACTTGATACCTATGACAGCAGCAATGGCAATCCCGGTATCCCCGGTTCGATCTTCGGCTTGAAATGGGATCTTGATGTTGATACCACATCCGCGTCCGTTACCATTGTTACAGACAGGCGTCCCATGTGGGGTGATTTCTATGCAAAGGGTGGCGTTGAGAAAATAGATGGCGTTAAGACGAAGCTCTTCGCGTACAACACACAATTCGGAAGTGACACCCTTACTTCGATTGGCAGCGGCAACGCCGGAGGGTGGGCACTGGTACCCAATACCCATAACGGTTCAGGTGCCCCCGTACCCGAACCTTCCACCATGCTTCTTTTTGGCTTCGGTGTGATCGGCCTGGCAGGGGTAGGCGGGAAGAGGTTGAGGAAGTAAGGCCCGCCGCAAGGCAGTAGACAACGATACAACCATACCCGCCGTGAGGGAGGGCAGGTGTATCCAGGGCGGTTTATCGCCGTTCGGGAGACCAGAGAGGGCTCACCTGTTTTTCAGCCAGCCTGGATGGGTGATCCCGAATTTTTTGATTTTGTAATTCAGGGCGCGGGGGCTGATCCCGAGAAGGCTTGCCGCATCTTTTTGAATCCATAAACACTTCTGCAGCGCATCCAGGATAAGTTTCGTTTCGCCTGTTTCCAGAGGTCTCGAAGAGCCACCCGCTGACGAGGTCTGCGGTGGCCTGCCCAACTCCGGTGTGAAAACGTTTTCTTTGTGGATTATCGGGCCGTCTTCCAGAATCACGGCCCTTTCGATGGTATTGGCAAGCTGCCGGATATTCCCCGGCCAGTCATATGTTTTAAGCCACTCAATACTTGAGGGAGAAAATGCGGCGATCTTCTTCTTCAATGCGATAGACGTTTTTTCAAGAAGCCAGGATGCAAGGGGGCCGATACACTCCTTTCGTTCACGAAGGGGGGGGAGCTTTACCGACAGGATGTTGATCCTGTAATAGAGATCTTCCCTGAACCTCCCTTCGGCCACCTGTTTTTCCAGGTTCCTGTTCGTGGCGACAATAACACGAACGTCGGAGCGGATAGTCTGGTTCCCCCCTACCCGCTCAAAGGACTTGTCATCCAGCACCCGCAGCAGCTTGGCCTGGAGAGACAGGCTGATCTCCCCGATCTCGTCAAGAAACAGGGTGCCTCCCCGCGCCTGCTCAAATCTTCCGATCCTGAGCTTGTCCGCGCCGGTGAATGCTCCCTTCTCATGGCCGAACAGTTCGCTCTCAAGGAGGGTTTCCGGGATATTTGCGCAGTTGATGGTAACGAAGGGTCTGCTCCGCCTGTGGCTGTTGAAATGGATCGTTCCCGCCAGGAAGCTTTTCCCCGTACCGGTATCACCCGTCATCAGGATGGTAGAATCCGTCTGTGCGAACTTCTTGAGGGTCTTGATGATCTCTTTCATAATCGGGCTGAATGCGATGATCCGGTCGAAATCATAGATGACATCCTGCCCGTGCCGCAGGTAATCGATCTCATTTTTGAGACTCGATTTTTCAAGCGCCTGCCCGACGACGTGCTGTATCTTGACCGCTGAAAATAATTTGGCGATATAATCAAAGGCCCCTTCCTTGATGGCCCGCACCACAAGCGAAGCCTTTTCCGTCGGGCCTGTTATGATCACGGGGGCATGGGGCAGGGTCACCTTGATCCAACGGAGCAGGTCGAAGGGATCGGTCTGCTGTATCTGCAGATCAAGGATAATTACATCTGAGTGATGTAATTTTAACTCGTTAAAGACGTCCTTTCCGGCTGTCCAGAAGTGTATTTCGTGAGATGTGCCAAGTGCGTCCAGGAGAAAGTTTCCCCAGTCCCTGTCTGTTTCCACGATAAAAAGTCTGCTCATATGTATGCTATCCTGTTCCAGAAGAGACCCGATTTCCCCCCGACCAGTGTGATGCGCAACAACCTCTTTCATTACAGACGTTTCACTCCGTTTGCGATGCCACGGAGAGCACCTGTGGCCTTAACCCTTCGCCCCCATCTTGTCAATCATCCTCTGTACCTGGGCCGACTCTTCCTTCCCAAGGCCCAGCTTGACGGCCTCCCGGAACGCCTCCCGGGCCTTCGGGAAATCCTGCTCCTGATAGTAAGCCAATCCGAGATGGTAGCGGAATACAGGGTGACTGACAACGAGCCCGATGGCCTCAAGAAACTGGTTCTTGGCCATAAGCAGGGAACCGCTTTTGAGGTAGACCCACCCCAGTGTATCGGCTACGTCCGCGTTTTGGGGCATGAGTTTTTTGGCACTCAGTGCCAGTGTCAGGGCGCGGTCCAGGTTCTGGTTCATGTCGGCATACAGATAGGCCAGGTCATTCGCTGCCGGGCCGTACGATTCATTAACCCTGAGAAGATTTTCATAGGACTCGATTGCCTTACCGATATCCCCTCTATTTCGGTAAAGATGGGCCATTCTCATGTAGGCCGGGAAATTCCGTGGATTCAGTGTTATGACCCTCTTATACATTTCGAGTGCGGTATCGTAATCCTGCTCGGCCGTGGAGACCGTCGCCATCATCGTCAGGGGAAGGTCCGATTCGGGATTCTCGGCAATCAGATCCGACAGAAGCCCTTTGGCTATTTCATATTTCTTCTGGGTTAAAAGGACAGTAGCCTTTATCAGGGATATCTTTAGATTCTTTGGTTGCCCTTTGAGATACTTGTCACACAGCTCTATGGCCTCCCTGTATTGTTTCCTTTCAACATAGATCCTTGCCATTTCCTGAAGGGGCCTTGCAGGGTCGGGGTAGGTCTCCAGGACTTCACCGAAACCGCTCAAGGCCTCGTCCAGTTTCCCCTGGACACGATACACCCCTGCCAGCTGAAATCGGATAAGCGGCAGATCGGGGTTTTTCTTCAGGATGGCCCGGTAGTCGGATACGGCATCTTCATAATTCTTCGATTGCAGATGGGCTACCGCCCGGAGGACCATGGCCTGGTGATTGTCAGGCTGTGTCTTTAATATCTTGCCAAGTTCTTCCAGTGCCAGTGACGATTTCCCTGTCTTTAAGTAGATATAAGAAAGGGTAAGGCGCATCCTCAGAGAGGTGGGATCCTTTTCAAGGGCCTGCAGGACCTCCGACAGAGAGATTTCATACTGCTGATCATCCAGAAACGTCAGACCGTAATAGTAGTGTCCCTCTGCTGATTTGGGGTCCAGAACGCGGGCCATGGAAAACTCCTCCCTGGCCTCGGAAACCTTACCTTCCTTCCGGAGTAAGATTCCGCGGAGGATATGGCCTTTGGCGTATTCCGGCTCCTCTTTCAGTATCTCTTCAATGTGTTTCAGGGCCTGATCATCGCGCCTTTCGGCCAGAAGGAGTTCGGCAATCTTGGATTTAACCGGCAACAGTTTGGGCCATTTTTCAATGATTTTTTCATAAGTCTCTATGGCCTGGGGATACTGTTTCAAAACGACGTAGTAATCTGCAAGAAGGATTGAGCTTTTCTGATCCTCAGGGGAGATGGCTACGGCATCTTTAAAGCTCTGAAGGGCGGCCACATGGTTTTTTTGTCTGTGCTGAACAATGGCAAGGGCCTGAAACAATGTGGGCTCTTTCAGCCCTTTCCCCGTTGCCTCCTTTAACAGTGCCTCTGAAGCATCCAATCGATTTCTGCGCAGGTAAAAGCGTGCGAGGGCCAGGTAAGAAGTCGATTTTTCCGGAAAATCGCGTTTGATCTCAAGAAAGGCGGCTTCGGCCAGATCATGCAGCCGTGTCCCCTCGTAAAATTGGGCGAGAGACAGCCGGGGAATTATATCTTCAGGATCAATGGCAGCCGCTGCTTCCATCATCTTTCGTGCTTCCCCCGGTTGCTTTTCCAGGAGGAGAACACGGGCCATGTTTATTTTGGCGCTGGGATTGTCGGGATAGGTCGTTACCGCTTCCGACAACACCTTTTTCGCATCGGCCACTTTCCCTGTGTTTACCAGTGCGGTGCCCAGGATGAGCAGGGTTTCGAGGTCCGCTCCGACACTTTCTATCAATTGATTGTAGAGTGGAATTGCCAGGGAATAGGCGCGATTTTGGAAGTACAGCAGGGCCAATGTCTTTTTTGCTTCGTTCAGGTCGGGATTATACTTGATGGCCTGCTTCAGCTCGCTTTCTGCCAGATGCGGTCGTTTCGACGCAATGTAGAGAGATCCGAGCTGGTAATGGGCCTTTGCATGATAGGGGTTTTTTTGCACCGCGTTTCTAAAATGGATTACTGCGGCGTCGGTCTTTTGCTCCTCTATGGATTTCAGCCCTGACTGGTAATGCCTTTCAGCCTTTTCCTCATTGCTTTCGAACAAAGAACAGCCCATGCTCAGGAATACAGAGGGGAGGATAAGAAAAAGTATCAGGATTCTCAAAAATTTTGTTTTTTTCACTATCACCGTGCCTCCATTCACCACAATTGGTGTAATATAATTGTCAGCAGTTCGATACCACATGGCATTGTATTATGAAATCAATAGGTTGTCAATAAAATAACCGGGTTTCGCTGGAGGACGGCAAACTGTCCGGGGTTATGGCGCATAATCCGTCCGTCTGTTTTCCGTGGTCGGGAAAAGTTCTCTGGTTATGATGCGCGGGAAAACCGAAGGGAACAGACGGCGCACATCCGCTCTTCACCAACTGTTAGTAAGTTAGAAATTATTTTCTGCGTTTTTCCGGCAGAAAATAATTTCGTTAACGCATTAGTATTACTCCGGCAATTAAACATGTCAAATGTCATGCCGGATCAAGTCCGGCATGA
>CAZNBR010000128.1:0-6770 GCA_964571315.1 uncultured Syntrophaceae bacterium | reverse complement strand
CCCTCGATGTATCCATGGCCAAATACTGGACAACCGATATGGCATGCCGTGTGGCGGACCGGTGCCTGCAACTCCACGGAGGCTACGGATACTGTGAAGAGTATCCTATCGCGAGGGCCTGGAGAGACATCCGGGTGACGCGGATATTTGCCGGCACCAATGAAATCATGAAAGGGATCGCGGCCAGGTTCATGGGGTTGTAACATCAAAGGTGGAATGTATGGCTGGACCACTCAACAAACTTAAGGTGTTGGATTTTACCACGCTCCTTCCGGGGCCGTACGCGACCATGGGTCTCGCTGACATGGGGGCCGATGTGCTCAGGATCGTCTCCGGCTCACGCCCGGACCTGGCGGCGTTTGCGCCCCCCTTTATCCCGGGAATGGATATCTCATTCAGCACGGCCTGTCTCGGGCGGGGGAAGCGGTGCATGACGCTGAACCTGAAGGATCCGCGGGCGATCGAGATTGTCCGCCGGTTGCTGGGCCAGTATGACATACTGGTCGAACAGTTCCGCCCCGGTGTCATGGAAAGGCTGGGTCTCGGTTACGCCGCCCTCCGGGAGATCAACCCCGGGCTTATCTACTGCTCCCTGACCGGGTACGGCCAGGCGGGCCCGTATCGCGACAGGGTGGGGCATGATATCAACTACCTGGCGCGTTCGGGGATGATGGCGTACTCGGGGAGACGGGATGATGGGCCGAGCCTCACGGGAATGCAAATCGCCGATGTCGCATCCGGTTCGAACAACGCGATCATCGGCATCCTCGCCGCGGTCATCTCCCGCAACGAGACGGGGAGGGGACAGCAGATCGACGTCTCGATGGCCGACGGCGTCATTGCCTTCAACGCCCTGGCGGGGAACGCCTACCTTGTGGACGGGAACGAACCCGGCCGCGAGGCCTTTCTCCTGAACGGGGGATCCCTGTACGATTTCTATGAGACGAAGGACGGAGGACATATCAGCCTCGGCGCCCTTGAGCCGCAGTTTTTCGCCGCCTTCTGCGGGGGGATCGGCCGTCCCGACCTGGCGGCGGGGGGCGTGTCCCCCGAAGATGTCGGAGAGGTCAAGGGGCAGATCAGGGAGATTATCCTGAAGAGGACGAGGGATGAGTGGGCTCAAGTATTCGAGGGGGTGGATGCCTGCGTCGAACCGGTCCTGACACTCTCCGAGGCCCTCGATGATGAGCAGGTACAAGGGCGATCGCTGGTGGTTGAGTTCGATCTTCCGACGGGGGGGAAGGTGCGGCAGATCGCGCATCCCATCAAGTTTTCGGAGACGGGCCAGGAATACCGGACGGCCGGGGTCCCCGCCGGAACGCACACGCGGGAGGTGCTGCGTGAACTGGGATATACGGACGCCGAGATAGAGGAATTCGAGAAAGAGGGGCTCTTCAGTTGAGGTGCGGGGAAGGCTCCCAGAAACTCCTCGGCTGGATAGAGGAGGCCGATGCGGGCGGTGAGACGGAAAAGAGAGAGATACTCAGAGAGACAGTAAGCGGCCCATGAAAAAGATGTTATGTGTGCTTCTTGTCGGCGCAGCCGTTCTGGGATGCTCGGCGTGGGATATGGCCCGTGTGACCAGGATAGCGGTGACCGGTGATGTTATCTCCGCCCAGCAGATGGCCGCTGAAAAGGCGGCCCGGTATGCCGCGAACCCGAAGGCGCTGGAGCGGGGTATCAGGCGCTTCCAGGCCGAGTTCGCACGGCTTATCGAGACCTTCAGGAAGGCCGTCGGCGGTGTGTGGGGGGAGGAGGAGATAAAAGAACCCACCCCCAGGGAGTACGTCAAATACACACAGAACTACCGTTCGCGTGCCTCGGTCGATTTTGACAGGGGGGAGATCACCGTCGAGACGCTCGACCGGGACGAGCCCCTGAAGAGCCTGAAAAGCGCCATTGTCACCACCCTCCTTACCCCCGATGATCCCCGGGCCGTGGATATCTACTCCGCCGGTACCGTCGAACTGGGGAAGATGCCCTTCCTCCACGGTGAGGTTGTTGACCACCAGGGCACCGATATCCGGTGGTCCTGGCGGGCGGGGGTCTTTGCCGACTACCTCATCAAAAACAGTCTGCGAACCCGGCAGATCAGGGCCGGCGACGGGACGAGGGAGATACGGTTTGTGGTGATCCCGATGGTGAAGGATCACCATGAGGTGCGGGCGCTGAAGTACCGGCCGCTCGTTGAACGCTTCGCGAGGGACTTTGCTGTCAGCCCGAACCTCGTCTATGCCATCATAAAGACCGAGAGCGATTTCAACCCGTACGCGGTGAGCCATGCCCCGGCCTTCGGCTTGATGCAGGTTGTTCCCGCGACCGCCGGACAGGACGTCCACCGGTTTCTGAAGGGTTCCGACGACATCCCCTCACGGGAATTTCTTATGATCCCCGAAGACAATATCCGGTACGGGACCGCCTACCTGCACCTGCTGCAATACCAGTATCTGAACGATATTCGAGACCCCGTTTCAAGGGAATACTGTGTCATCGCGGCCTATAACGCCGGGGCCGGGAATGTCCTGCGCACCTTTGACCCCGACAGGGAGAGGGCACCGGATCGGATAAACGACCTCGACCCGCTCCAGGTGCTTGCCACCCTCCGGGCCGGGCTTCCCAGCGATGAGGCGCGGAGATACCTGGTCAAGGTCATGGATGCCAAGAAACAGTTCGTGAATTTCTAGTTTACGGGATTTCTCGACGCGGAGATGGCCGGGGGGTGCGGACGGGATGGTTTTCGATCCGGCACGGATAAAAACGAAAAACGGCGGGGCCGCTCTCGGCCCCGCCGTTCCAATCGTATCTGACGAATGGGAGGTCTATGATGCTATGTTCGTGGCCGGGCTATTTGTTCGACTTTTTCCTGCTCAGCCCCGCGAGGCCGGCCAGGCCGAAACCCAAGAGGAGCATCGTCCCCGGTTCCGGGACCGGGGCTCCTTCCACCGGGAGACCCGTGGATCCACCGGAGGTGGTGAACGGTGTTTCAGAGTCGCCCATCGTATAGCTTACTGCCCACACTTGGCCTTCATCCCAGGCCCAGCCGGCTCCCGTTGCGTCGGTGTACATCGCAGCATCAAGGAGGGTATAGGCAACGTCGATGACAACGCTTGTTGTTGCATCCGTACCGCCCGTCTGACTCAGGGAGAACTGATACCCGCTCGGTTTGGAAGATCCCGAGGTGGTCCAACCCAGCGGATCTTGCACTGTAATATTCGTCGAGGCATCCCAACCGGTGAAATCGAAGATATCGCTTTCAAATTCCAGCGTCACATAATCTACATTTATCCCGAAATCATCGATAGTCAGCTCGAAACGGGCAGTGCCTGTAAGTGAAATCGGATCCCACGAATCGTCCCAGTCCGAATAGACGGTCCCGGTGGAAGAAAAGGGAAGAGCCAGGGCATTGCCATAGGCTAGAAAGGTGACCACGGCAAGTAAAACAATAACCTTCAGAAACGTTTTCATATCTTTCACCCCTCACCAATTACTTGCGGGCTGACTTTCTCCTGCTCAGCCCCGCGAGACCGACCAGACCGAACCCCAAGAGGAGCATCGTCCCCGGTTCGGGTACGGGCGCCTCGGTGGGGGTGTAGTTGTATGTAATAGTTACCCCGCCGGAATAGTCACTCGCAGGCTTTATCAATGTATCTACCGCAGTTCCCTGGAAGGTGACGAATTGATTAACCGCAACATTGAAATCGAATGTGCCGACGCCTGTATATTGAGCTATGGCGGCGGCGGCGCCCGTCGTATCGTCGATATAGTGGATTCCGCCGTAATCTACAGACTCCCCGTTGGCAAGATTGTATGCAAAAGCATTGGTATCCAGCAACTGATCCGTGCCCGATCCGATGAAGTAACTCATGGTTGAATCCATGCGTGACGGCGGACCGCCGGTCAGGTCGGCGGAAACCTTGTATGTAGCAGTTCCGGAGGCCGGACCTCCGGTATTGTTAGTCAAGGTAAATGTGTCGGAGGTGATATCCATGTCAAACGCAATCGTAACGCTGTTCAGTGTTCCCAACGAGGCATCAAAATAGTCAAACGTGAGGTCCTCATCGGCACTGCTGAAAGTGTCACTGGTCTCCAATAATGTCGCCATCCCCGATGGGGCCCACAGAAAAATAACCATGCCCACCACTACCGCCATACAAGCTAATTTCTTTAATGTCTTCATGATAAACCTCGCATTCTAATCATTCTTGTTAGGCTTCACTTCTCATCTTGTCTTGAAGTGTAGCGGGTCATGTATCCGAAGTCAATACGAAAGGGGTCTTAATATTTACTTATTTTCAGGACCGCTCTCTCTACGCATAAAGTAGTAGAAAGAGATGATCACTACTACTTTTTGCGTATGCGTCGCTGCCTCTCTCCGGACGGGGCATCCCGTTTATGTTGGCCTCTCCCCTATCCCGGCATCGATGAAATCCGGTATTTCTTGTCAAAGATTATCGCCATTCCCTTTTTCCCTGTCCGAATCACCGCCCCCTTAACCTTGATGTTCGCCCTCTTCCCCTCGATCTTTTTCAACTCATCGAGGGGGAGTATCAGATCCACATACATCTCGGTACCCACGGGGAGCGGCGTGTCGGTATGAAAAAAGGCACCCCCCGCGGAGATATCACTGGTGACAGCATCGAGGAAGGCCGCCTCTTCCCCTTCGCCATTCACAACGATACGCGCGGGCAGCTTCAAGGGAAACCGCTCCAGTTTTCTTTTTCCGAATTCAGGCATTGTGCATCCTCTGGCTAAAAATCAGGCACCCCAATCGGTGCCTGCCCTTTGCGGCGGCATCTTTTTTGTGCTTCAGGTTTGTGCTTCAGGGGAACTGTAACAGCTCCCGGGGGGGAGTTCAATACGAAAAGGGTATGATTTCTATCTCATCATTTCAGCGCTTAAGCATACGAAAAACAGGCTATACGGATGCCGCCCCTCATACTCTTTTTTAATTCCCCTGCCTCGTGCCCTGATACGGTATATCCCGATATATCAGAGATATTTTGCAACCCACAGCATGGCCTGAAGGCGGTTCGACGTATTAATCTTTTTGTAGATATTGTAGATGTGTGTTCTGACCGTATGGGGGCTTATTGAAAGATCTTGTGCTATATCCTCGTTGCTGGCACCGGAGGCGATGCCAACGAGGATCTCTTTCTCTCTGGAAGTCAGAATATTGGAGGCTGCAAGCGATGCCGTACTGCCTTTACCGGGGTCCATAATGCGTTTGGAGAGGGCCTTTCTGGAATACCACATCTCACCGTCCAGCATGGCCTTAACACCCCGGGGAAACATGTCCAGGGGTTCACCCACATAAAAGATGCCGTGGATGCCCCGGTCCATAATCTCCTTCTCACCTCCCGTGTCCGGGTCAAGATTAAAGAGGGCAATGCGGCATCCGGTCAGATCAAGGGTCGGACCACTCTCGACCATCGCCCAGAGATGGCCCAGGCCGGTGGCCCGGCAGTCGAAGAGGATCAGGCATGCAGAGGGGGAGTTGGTATCAATGGCTTCCCTCTTCATCTCGGAGCTGAATGTACACGGAAGCCCCGTTTCCTTTTCAAGAAACCGTGCCAGGAGCTCATTCTGCAGCGCGTTGGGACCAACGATAAGGACCCGGGATTTTGATGGAGAAACAGGCGTATCCTTTTTCCTCTGTGTCTTCACGTTCATAGCGCTGATAAATGCCCCGTTCGGTGCGGTCGATTAAGGCCGACCCTTCCTGGCCGGAAGAGATGTATCCATATCCACACAACTGCGCAACTACATAACAGGCATATACTATTAGAAAGTGAAGAAATATCACCATGTCAACCGTATGTCAAATGCAGATTTTGCAATGAGATGCCGGTTCCTGTTGAGTATCCGCTCCGATGGACACAAAGATGCCAGGCCGGGGGACGGGGAGCCGGGGACGATTCGTTACCTCCTGGTGCCCCGAAATTCGTTGACAAGTATTCCAGCGGGTGTACTATTGAAGCGGTGCATGTATGAATAACAACAACGATCTGCCCCTACACTATTCACCTGACGAGAGAATCGAGGTCCCCAGTGATGCAGCTTGACAACCGGAAGACGATAGTCGGCTGGGCCCTGTACGACTGGGCGAATTCCGCATTCGCCACAACGGTCATGGCGGCCTTTTTCCCCATCTTCTTCAAAAATTTCTGGAGTGTCGGCGTCGATCCTGTTGTGACTACGGCGAAGCTCGGCCTGGCAAACTCGATTGCCGGCATGGTGGTCGCGCTCTGCGCCCCCATACTGGGAGCCATCGCCGACAGGGGAGGGGCAAAAAAGAAATTTCTCCTGTTCTTTGCCTTTATCGGTGTCGTGATGACGGCCTCCCTCTACATGGTTTCAAAGGGAGACTGGGCCCTGGCCATTGCCGTCTATGTCCTGGCGACGATCGGCTTCTCGGGGGGGAACATCTTTTACGATTCCCTGATCACGTCAGTCGCGTCGGAGAAGCGGATGGATTTTGTGTCCGCCCTGGGTTTTTCGCTGGGATATCTCGGGGGCGGCATCCTCTTTGCCTTCAACGTCTGGATGACCATCAAACCGGAGACATTCGGGTTTGCCGACGCGGGGGCTGCCGTGCGGTTCTCCTTCCTCTCCGTGGCGATATGGTGGGCCCTCTTTTCGATCCCCGTCTTTCTTTTTGTCAAGGAGCCCGCCGCAGAGAAGGACGGAGCGGGGGGCGCTGCCATCAGGGCCGGGCTCCGCCAGCTTCGCCGGACATTCGAGGAGATCCGCCACTTGAGGGTGATCCTGCT
>CAZNBR010000127.1:0-6784 GCA_964571315.1 uncultured Syntrophaceae bacterium | reverse complement strand
ATCGTCGCTTGGCCTTGGATTATTAATGCGCTAATGAATTAGAAATGGAATTACATATCTTATGACTTGGTTTGCGAACCGGGAAAGCGGATATTATTAAGCAGGGGATCCAGATTTAATTGAATTGAAAAAGGTGCATTGGGTAAACTAAAAAAGACATAGTAGAAAGTCTCGACAAGTCGGGATTAAAAGCACTGATAAAATTTTTGAGGAGCAGACCCTTGACCCCTTGAATCCTCGAACCCTGTTCTCCAACATTCACAATTATTTTATACACACCCTGCGTACATGGCTGAAATCCGTGTAACCCTGTATAACCTTCATGATCCCGTCCTGCAAGAGGGTTGACATCCCCTGGGAAATCGCCCTATCCCGTATGGTTTCCACATTTTCATGCTTTTGTATAAGTCTCTTGATTTCATCCGTCGCGACAAGGAGTTCGTGGACCCCCATCCTTCCCTTATATCCCGTTTTGCCGCACGCGCTGCATCCGTTGGCCCTGTAAAGCGTAAAGCTTTCATTGTACGGTATATTCAGTCCGGCAAACAGCTTTTCCCCGTAGCTTGCGGCCAGTTCTTCGTACTCCTCTCTCGTTGGATGGTATTCCTCCCTGCATTTCTTGCACAGCGTCCGTACCAGCCTCTGTGCCAGTATGCCCAGGAGCGAATCCGCGAAATTAAGGGGGTCGATGCCCATATCCAGCAGCCGCACGATCGTTTCAGGGGCGCTGTTCGTGTGGAGGGTGCTGAAGACCAGGTGCCCGGTGAGCGACGCCTCCACCCCTATCTTTGCCGTCTCGTAATCCCTCATTTCCCCCACCATGATGACGTCCGGATCTGCCCTGAGAAATGCCCGCATGGCACTGGCAAAATCGAAACCTATCTTTGGATTGACCTGTACCTGTCTGAGACCGTATTGTGAGATTTCTACGGGATCTTCCGCCGTCCAAATCTTGGTCTCCGGCCTGTTTATGTGGTGCAGGGCGGAGTGGAGAACGGTTGTTTTTCCGGACCCTGTGGGGCCGACGGCGAGGATCATGCCATAGGGTTTTTTGAGAAGTTCCAAGAGGCTTTTGTGGTTATAGGGGGACAGGGCCATATCCTCAAGCCGCATTATCTCTCCACCGGCAAGGATGCGCATGACCACGTCCTCAACACCCCCCTGCGTGGGGATGGTGGCAACGCGGAGCTCTATCTCTTCTCCCTTTGAGCGCCTGAATTTTATCTTCCCATCCTGCGGCATTCTCCGCTCGGTGATGTCAAGGTTCGACATGATCTTGACCCTTGAAACCAGGGCCGATCGATAGCTGAAGGGGACCGTCTGATACGTCGCCAGATCGCCGTCCACCCGGTATCGCACCTCAACGTTTCTCTTTGACAGGTTTGGTTCTACGTGAATATCCGAGGCGCCGCGCGTGTATGCGTCGTTGATTATCCGGTTGACCAGCTGCATGATGACGCTGTCTGATTCGGTTACGTTGTCCTCTTCGGCTTCAAACTCGTCTTCAACATCAAGCTTTCCTATGATATCGGTGATTGAATCGACGGTGTCTCCCGCCTGATAGAAATGGTTGATGAATTTCAGTATATCATCGTACAGGGCGACGTCGTACACCACCGCCCGTGTCCTCAGCAGATTTTCGATCATATCCTGCTTCAATACATTATTTGGGTCGTCTATGATAACCCGTATCTTGCCATCTTTTTTCTCCAGGGGGACCCACATCTCGCGGCGCAGGTACTCTTCCTTCAGGTTCTTCAGGAGGTCAAAGGGGATTGGATATTTGCTACTGAAAGGGGCGAACCGGCAGTTATAGAATTCTTCCAGCGACCTGCCCATATCATCCTTCGATACCTTGAAGTTTCTCATCAGATAGGCTTCGACTGTCTCCCTGTTCTTTTTCGTCTCCACCCAGGCTTTTTCCAGATCCCCCTCATTGATCAGGCCGAGGGTCAGCAAATAGTTGAACCTGGTTTTTCTCGTCCGGCCGACCCTCTCCTGGTTGTAAAAGGCGGTGCCGAGGACGTTGGTCATCTCCTTGAGAAAGATCTGATCCTCTTCGGTGAATCTCCCCCCATCCTCTCTGTTCAGTATCTGGATGACACCCATCAGGGCGCCCTCGTGCAGGATCGGTACGGCCAGTATCTGGGTGGTCTTGAATCCTGATTTTTTGTCCCAACTCGAGTCAAATGTCAGTTCGGGGGCGATGCCCTTCAGCTCACTGTCGTCATAGGCGTTGGCTATGTTGGCGATCTTTTTATTATGGGCCACATATCCCGCTATGCTCCTGTTATCTATGGGCAACCTGATTTCCTTCAATTGAGATCCGGCCAGAAACATTGAATATATTTCGTTTTTTGTCCTGTCTGCAACGTATATGGTGATGGAGTGGGCGTTGAAGAGCCCGAGTATGTCGTCTCTCAGGTCAATAAGAATCTCCCTCAGATTGGTGGCGGCGTGGATACGATTTGTTATATCCTGCAGGGCCTTGCTGAAACTGAGCTTTTCTTCAAGCTCTGTTATCTGGGCCTTTGCCGTTCTGCCGTCCTGTTTTGTCTTTGATTGAAAGGTGATCATATATATCCTGATTTGTAGTGTGCTGACTGTCTCTTGTGTTAAGGTCGCGATAAGTATAAAGCATCCTTCCAGAGATTTCAAGACACAACTGGCCGCTGCCGCACGAAGGTTCTTTTTGTTCTTGACAAATCCCGGGAGTGTCATTACCAACAGGGACGCCATGGAATCAAAAATCAAACCGGTACATACGATCAGAAAATTTCTGTCGGGCATCCCTCTTGCCATGGTGGCCCTGGGCGATTCGCTTACGTATGGGTGGATGGTCGACAGGGGATGCCTGGATTTCCTTGGGGATATGATGAGAGAAAGGTTCCCTGAAGCCCGGTTCAGATTGATACATTGCGGGATGCCGGCAGGCACTGCATATAATGGACTGCACCGGTTGCAAAGGGATGTCCTGGGTCACAATCCGGATTGTGACTTTGTGCGGTTTGGTTTCAACGATGCCTTCTGTGGACACACCTCGGAGGAGTTTAGAGACAACATCGAAGGGATTATAGGAGGGATACGGGAACAGACACGTTCTGAAATTGTTCCGGTGACCTCGGTCTGTTTGAAAAACGAGGGGGATAATGCGCATGTGGAGAGATAGTATCGCCAGCTTGAAGAATTGGCAGACCTGTACCGGTTGCCTCTGGCACAGGTGCACTCGTACTGGAAGGGAAAGCTATCAGAGGGGGGCCGGTTTGATGACTTGGTCCAGACCGATCGGGTACACCCCACCTCTCAGGGATACCGATTCATGGCGGAAGCGATCATGGGAGTGTTCCTGTGATGTATTGAAGATTGAGCTATGATAGTTTAATGTAGAAACTCGGCGTGTTTCGTATTTTTAGATGGAGAGGTCGTGGGGATGAAATTAAAGGGGTATATGGATAGACTGTTTTCGAGCAGCAGAGAGCTGTATCACTGGCTGAACCTTATCTTCGCCCTCTTCTTTCTGGTACCCGTCTGCGGTTTTATCTTTTTCGGTCTCAAGTACGAAATTATGACGGACGAATATTTTTCTCTCTTCTTCCTCTGCTTTCTGATCTTTTCACTGCTCGGGCTTGTCATACTCCGCAGGATATTTGACAGGGTGGCAAGCATATCCAGAAAGATTTCGGAAAAGCTCGCGGCGGAATTCCTGATCGATCAACCGCAGAGAGGTCCGGACGATCTCAACAATATCATGGAGACCTTTGGTGCACTGGAGGGCCGGTTTGGGGTGACATTCGGGCAACTGCAGCAGAAGGTTTCGGAAATATCCGCGCTCAAAGAACTTTCTGATCTCTGTTACGTGACCTCCGATCCCGAGGAGATACTGTATGGCACCCTGGAGCGGGCCCTGAAACTGGCAGGTGCGGATGTCGGGTCCGTCTTGATCTTGGAACGTCCCCACAGAAAGACATTTGTCGTAAAGGCCGCCATCGGTCTTGCAGAAGAACACCTGAAGTTGGGTGACAGGATAGATTTCGCGAACAGCATCGCCAAATATGCGGTTATCAACAAATCACCCCTTATTGTTGAAGACATTGAAAAAGACACCCGTTTCGGCAGAAAAAACCGCCAGCAGTACGGAACAAAATCCTTTGTGTGCATGCCTATCAAGACGAGGAGGGATATCGTGGGGGTGCTTACGATCTCCAGGAAAGACGATACCCCTCCCTTTACCAGTGAAAAACTGGAGGTCCTGGGCCCCCTTTTGGGCAACGCCGCGTTTACCTATGAAAATCTACAACTCCTGGAGGAAAGACAGGAAAGCGACTCTCATCTTGACGCCATGCAGAAGATTGTCCAGGTTATCAATTCAAGCCTGAGAGGGACTGAACTTCTACATGTCATCTTCGGCGAGATACAATCGGTCGTTTTTTTTAATCTTGCAATTATTCTGATGAAGGACGACATCAGGCTGAATGATATAAAGCTCCTTGATTTTATGACTGTCGGGCCTGTGCACCTCTCAAAAGATGTCTATTATCCCTGTCAGGGATCGGTGTTTGAGAAGGTCCTGAAGCAGGGGGTCACGCTGATCATTGACGACACTTCTGCGCTTGTCCATGAGAGCGAGAAGGAATTTCTTGCCGGAAACGGATCCTGTGTCCTTGTCCCCCTGAAGATAGAAGGGGATAGCACGGGGGTCATGATCTTGTGCGCGGATAACCCCGATCTCTTTTATAGATTGGGCGAACTCATCGACAGGATGGCGGATGCCCTTTCCCTTGCAATGGAAAGAAACCGGCTCAGCGACTACGTCATCAAACGGGATCAGGCGTTGGACACGCTGAAACAGATCGGAGGCGCCCTCGCATCTTCCACGTTCGACATCAGCCAGGTCCTCAACTATACGATGGACATGATCAGGACGGTTATGAGTGTGGAGGCCGGAGCCCTTCTCCTCATGCGTGAAGACGGGCTTGAGTTTACCGTTACCCTGAACATTGATGTGGAGAAACTGCAGGGAGTCCGGATAAAGGTGGGGCAGGGCGTTGCCGGGTACGTCGCGGCCCGAGGTAACGCGGTTATCGTGAACGATATGGCCCATTCTTCCCTTTTTTCCCCCGATGTGGATACGGCCACCGGTTTTCATACGAAGGCCATTCTCTGTGTTCCCATGATATCGGAGGGCAGGGTTACCGGGGTTATCGAGGTGCTCAACAAGATGGAGGGCGACTTCGATCCCAGCGATAAACAGCTTCTGCAATCCATCGCTTCTTCGGTCAGCGTGGCCATAGAAAACGCCAATCACTACAATGAAACCGTATCCATGGCGGAAAATGAGCGGGAGATGCGCCGCATGTTTCAGAAGTTTGTTCCCAAGGAGATCGTTGACAGGATTATCCACGGCACCGAGACAGGGCAGCTGGCGGTTGAAGAATTCAGGATGCTCACGCTTATCAATATCGATATACGGGGGTTTTCACTCCTTGCTCAGAAGATAGGGCCGCAGAAGACCGTCCTTATGCTCAACCGGTTTTTCTCCGTTATGGGAGAAATAGTTTTCAAGCACCACGGTATCGTTGACAAATATCTCGGCGACGGGTTTCTGGCAATATTCGGCGCCCCCATTTCCAGTATAGAGGATGCGGATAATGCCGTCACTGCGGCGATCGAGATGAAGGAGGCCATCGCCGAGGTGAACGACTACTGGCTGCAAGAGATAGGTGATCCGGTGGTCGTCGGCATCAGTGTTCATACGGGCGAAGTTGTCGTGGGGAATATAGGGTTTGACAAAAAGATGGACTATACCGTTATCGGTGATTCGGTCAACACCGTCTTCAGACTCCAGGCACTCACGAAATCCTATCCGAACAGTATCATGATCAGTGACAGGACCTTACGTGCGGTCAAGGCCAGTCTGAATGTCCGAAAGATAGACACGGGTGATGCCCCTTCGATCGGGGACCTGAAAGTCTATGAACTCACCGGTATGAAAGTGGGCGGCGGAAAGGCTAAAAGATGATTTGGTAATCAGAATGCGAATCAGCAAGGCGGAGGTTTGACAAAACTCACCTCCCCAAGATCTGATCACCGGCTGCCGGTTTCCGTCTTTTCTGTATAGGCGTAGGCATTGTGGTTGTGTATGCTCTCCATGTTTTCCGCTTCCACGCTGTACCAGGTGAAGTTCGAGGATTCGTTGAGTTTTTCCGCAACGGCTCTCACAACATCCTCGACGAACATCGGATTTTGATATGCCATCTCCGTGACGTATTTTTCATCCACCCTCTTGAGGAGCGAAAAGATCTCGCTGCTTGCCGATTTTTCCACCAGCCTGATGACGTCCTCTATCCAGAAGAACTTCTTGAATCTCAGCTGGACCCGTACCACACTCCTCTGGTTGTGCGCGCCCATGTCGCTTATCTCCTTTGAACAGGGACACGCCGTTGTGACCGGTACGGCGATGCCGACGAGAAAATCGTTCCGCTCGCCGTTGCTCTCCCCGCAGAAGGAACACTCGTATTCCATAAGACTCCTGGCCTTCGAGACAGGAGCGGTTTTTTCTATGAAGTACGGAAACCGTATCTCTATGTGGGAGGATTCGGCATTGAGTTTTTCTTTGATCCGCTGCAGGATCTTTCGGAAGGTATTGATGTTGATCTGGCCCCGGTACTCATTCAGGATCTCGACGAAACGGCTCATGTGCGTTCCCTTGAAACGATGGGGGAGATTGACGTACATATTGACGGTGGCATTGACATGCTGCGTCCCGTTTGCCTTGTCGAGGACG
>CAZNBR010000126.1:0-6805 GCA_964571315.1 uncultured Syntrophaceae bacterium | reverse complement strand
GTCATTTCGACCGCAGGGAGAAATCTTAGATTTCCCCCTGACGGGAACTCCCGCTCGTCGTTTACGCTCCTCGAAATGACAAAATGCAGGTCTCTAGCTGTCATCCCTCCGCCCTTTTCAGACACTCCTCCCACCGGCTCCTCACCGATGCCTGGAGGGTGCCGAGCTGCTCGATACTCATCTTTTTGAATCGCCCCTGCCGCTCCACGTAATTGACGAGGGGGATGAGCTTTCCCCTCTCGGCCATCGTCTTGCTCCTGCCGGTGAACCGGAACCGGCCGTCCTCGATCTCGAAGAGGATGAACAGCCCCGTCTCGACGGCGAGCTTCCCTATCCTGACCGTATCGGCTGTGGGGTACCCCCACCCGGGGGGGCAGGGGGTGTCGATCTGGATGTACCGGGTTCCCCGTATCTTCTTGGCCTTGACGAACTTGTCATACAGGTCGATCGGATAGGCGGGCGAAACGGTTGCCAGGTAGGGGATATGGTGGGCCTCCATGATCTTGATAAAATCCTTCTTCGGCTCCTGTTTCGTCAGGAGGGGCGTCGTCGTGGTGAGGGCTCCCAGAGGCGTGGCGCTGGAGCGCTGGGTCCCCGTGTTCATGTAGGCCTCGTTGTCGTAACAGGCGAATATGAAGTCGGTGTTTCTCTCCGCCGCGCCGCTCAGGGACTGTATCCCGATGTCATAGGTGCCGCCGTCCCCGGACAGGGCCAGGACGGTTATGTCGGTCTTGTTGAGGGCCCTCAGGCCGGCCACCATACCGGCGGCGGATGCCGCGTTCCCGGCGAAGGTGGTGTTGAGGGCCGGGACGATGACGGAGGTGGTGGGGTACAATCCGTGCAGGACACACAGGCAGCTCGGGGGGATCCCCACGATCGTGTTTTCACGCAGGGCCTTGAGGATGTACCGGTACGCCAGAGAGAGTCCGCACCCCTGGCATGCGCGGTTCCCCGGCAGGATGTACTCCTTCTCGTTGATCTTGAATATGGTTTCATGCATATTTCCGTCCTGTTCTGCTCAGTTTCAGGTTAGTAAGTTAGAAATTATTTTCTGCTTTTTTCTGGCAGAAAATAATTTCGTTAACGCACTTATCCCGTTTATAGGGGTTAGTCCCTTAGTTGTAAGGTTCTTGCCTGCCTGTGCGTTGCACGCAGACAGGCAAAAATGGCAAAAGAATTAAGAACAATCACGAAACCACGAAAAGAAAGAAAGCACGAAATCAAATCTTATCTTTCGTGTTTTCGTAACTTCGTGCTTTCGTGATAAAAAATACCTTGTTTGGTTCCGGCTTGTCCGGGGTAGAGGTTTCGAGTTGCCTCCTACCCCTGCCTTCAGCCTTAGTGCCCCGTGTGGCAGTTGAGCCATATTGTTTTATTTTCCGCATCCCCGGCCCCGACGGCCTCGAAGGTCGTCCGTGCCGCTTCCACCAGATCGCGGGTCTTGACGTCTCGTCCCCCCAGGCCTGCTATGTAGTCATGGATGGGGACCCCGATGCCCGTGCCGTAGAGGGCGGCCTTCAGGTCGGAGCAGACCCCCCCCTCATACCCGTAGCTGATACACTTTTCAAAGACCGCGATGGCGCGCGCCTTTCTGCATGCCTGCGCGATCTCACTTTTCGGGAAGGGTCTGAATGCCCTGATCCCGACGACCCCCGCCCTGATCCCCTCGTCGCGGAGCGCGTCCGCGGCCAGGGTCGCCTCGGTGGCGATGGACCCCATCCCGGTCAGCAGCAGATCGGCGTCTTCGGTCCTGTATTCCCAGAGCATCCCCCCGTGGTTGCGCCCCGACAGCTTCGCCCATTCATCGCTCGCCGCCGTGATGACATCCCTGGATCTGTCGAACGCGGTCTGCATCTTGTGGCGCATCTCCATGTAGCCGTCGCACAGGACCCCCTGCGCATTTTTCCTCCGTGAGGCGAAGAAGACGGGGTTGATCGTCCGCGGATCGTCCGGTGAAAGGATGGTGTGGGGCCTGTAGGGGGGGAGGAACTGTTTGACCAGACCGGCATCCGGGACATCCACCGGCATCATCGTGTGCGAGAGGACAAAACCGTCATAGCAGACCATCACCGGCAGATAGACCTCTTCCGCGATGCGGTACGCCTGCAGCACGGTGTCGAGGATCTCCTGGTTGTCCCGGCAGTAGAGCTGTATCCACCCCGTGTCCCTCTGCGAGAAGGAGTCCTGCTGGTCGTTGAAGATGGACCAGGGGGCCCCCACGCCTCTGTTGACGCAGCACATGACGACCGGCAGACGGGAGCCCGCCGCCCAGTGCAGCTGTTCGTGCATATAGAGGAGGCCGTTGGAACTGGTCGCCGTAAAGACCCGGGCACCCACCGTGGATGCCGAGATGCAGACGGTCAGTGAGGAGTGCTCGGACTCCACCCGGACGTATTCCGCCTTCAGCTCCCCCTTCTCGACATACTCCGACAGCACCTCCGCGAGCTTGGTCTGGGGCGTGATGGGATAGGCCGCTATGACGCCGGGCTGGGCACGTTTGACCGCCAGGGCCGCCGCCTCGTTCCCCGTGATGATACGGACGTCACTCATCGATATCCACCTCCCGCACCATCTGTATCGCGTTGGGGGGGCATTCCACGGCGCAGATGCCGCACCCCTTGCAGTAGTCCATGTCGATTGCGACCGGGATCGTCATCGTCACCACCCCCTCAGGGCAGTAGAGCCAGCACAGAAAACAGGCCGGCTTCCCCTTGACCTCCGGGATACATTTCGAAGGGTCGATCACGGGCCGTGCGTCCCTCCATTCGCCCGTTCTCCCCGCCTCTCCGGGGGCCGGCGTGCAGACGCCCGATATGTTGGTGTCAGTCTTTTCCACCTTCGTTCCTCTCCTGAGTTTCGGGTTACTCCTTACTCCTTACTCCTTACCCCTTACCCCTTACGTAAAGCGTCCTTTCAAAGGCCGTTCGAATGGCCTGAAAATTAAAGGATGCCTTGCTCCGCGACATTTTTTTCCTGATCCCCTCTTCGATACTCTCGAGAGAGACGAGCCCCGACGCCCTGCAGAACGCTCCGAGGAGGGGGGTGTTCACGACGGGGACCCCGCCCATGCTGAGGTGATGCTCCCGGGCTATGCCGGCGGCGTCGACCGTCGCCACGGAGAAGCGCCCGTGGCCCCCGATCCCCTCCGGCTTCAGGGGCGTATTGACGATAACGAGGCCTCCCTCCCTGAGCATCTCTGTGCCGGTTGCATCCTCAATGAGGGACTCGTCGAGGATGACGGCAATGTCTGCCGGCGCGACCTGCGAAAAGGTCCTGACCGGCTCGTCCGATATCCTCGTTGAGGCGGTGAGGGGCGCGCCCCTCCTCTCCGGCCCGAAGGTGGGGGCGGAGGTGACGCCCCGGAATCCCTGGATATAGGCGGCCTCCGCCAGTATCTGCGCCGCCAGGACAACCCCCTGGCCGCCCCTGCCGTGCCACAGTATCTCGTGCATCGCCACCCTCTCTCCCACAAAAAAGGCCATGAAGCTTTCGCCCATGGCCTTCAAATCTTTATCTGCTGTTGTGTCACATCACAGAGATGACAGGCCGCGGGTATGTACCCCTGCTAAGAGCGAGGCCCAGCAAGCCCAATACATTCAAAAGCCCTGGTTTCAGAAAACCTGTCATCGGAGCGTGTCCCTTTCAAAGACAGCAACCTCCTACACCGGGAGCACCGAAAAGTCAATGGTAAATGTTGAATTTTTAATGTCGAATTGAAATTGAGACATTCGAAAAAAGTTTTATCACCGTGGCATTTCGACCATCATTCTGTCATTTCGAATCCCGATTTATCGGGATGAGAAATCTTTATACTGTAACAGCCTGATAACACAAGATTTCACCCTGATGGGTGCTATAGCTCCCTGCAGTCGAAATGGCAAATAACAACAGGCATGCAAAGGCTCCTATTCGGCATCGAGCAGCCGTATGGCTTCTTCCAGTTTCCCCAGCAGCGGGGGAAAGGTTCCGGGGTTCAGCGCCGACAGGGGGATCGCGTCGAATCTCCGGCACAGGTTGTCCAGGACGATCCTCTCCGGGAAGAGATCGATCTTGTTGAATACGCGAATGCACCGCTTGTTTTGCAGGTCGAGTTCTTCCAGTATCCTGTCCACCGCGAGGACCTGCTCCTCGAATCCGGGATTGCTGACGTCGATGACATGGAGGAGGAGGTCGGCCCCGTCCAGTTCCTCCAGTGTCGCGCGGAAGGCGGAGGCAAGCTCCTTCGGAAGGTTCCGTATGAATCCCACCGTGTCCGTGATGATCGCCTCCCTGTCGCGGGGGAAGCGGAGGCGCGAGCTCTTCGGGTCCAGCGTGGCGAAGAGGAGGTCTTCGGTCAGGACACGGCTCCGGGTCAGGGCGTTGAGGAGGGTGGATTTCCCCGTGTTGGTATAGCCGATGATGGAGATGACGGGGAGCCCCCGCCTGTGCCTGAGCCGGCGCCGCTGGTCCCTCCCCCTCTGCACCCCCTTCAGCTCCTTCTTCAGGCGGCCGATCCTCTCGTGCGCCCTGCGCCGGTTGATCTCGAGCTTCGTCTCCCCCGGGCCGGTCCCCCCGATCCCCCCGGTGAGGCGGGACATGGCCGTGTTCTTTGTCGCCAGCCGGGGGAGGAGATACTGCATCTGGGCGAGTTCGACCTGGATCTTTCCCTCGCGGCTGTGGGCGCGCCGGGCGAAGATATCCAGTATCAGCTGCGACCGGTCGATCACCTTCAGCTCGGTGAAGTCGTTGATGGAGCGCACCTGGGCGGGGGAGAGCTCATGGTCGAAGATCAGCAGACCCGCCCCGATCTGAAGCGCCCGTATGACGAGGTCGGAGAGCCTGCCCCGCCCCATCAGATAGCGGGGGTCGCAGGCCTGCCGATGCTGTATGATGGTGTCGAGGATCTCCACGCCGGATGACCGCGCCAGTTCCCCCAGTTCGTCCAGGGAGCCCCGGCTGTCGGAGAGGGGGTCCGTCTCGACCCGTATCAGGATGGCCCCCTCGGCGGCAGCCACCCTCCGGGTGCGCTGCCCTCGCGCGAGCTCGTCCTCCAGGGCCCGTATGAATTCGGTGAAGTTCAAGTCCGCCTCAAAGACGGGGACCGGGTCCATCAGGAGCCAGTACGCGCCCCCGGGATTTTCGGGGATCAGGTGAGCCGAGTGTATCCTGCCGGGCATCCCGTCCTCCCCGGTCTCGACGGCCGAGACCATGTCGAGCCGCAGGAGGGCGAGGTCGGTCAGGTCCTCCCCGGTCAGGGGCTCCGTGCCGAGGTGGGTGTGGATAAGGCGCAGGCCCTTCAGACGCGCCGAAGAGGAGCGGAACCCCTCGAGGTCCGGGATGACGATCCGCCGGTGGTCCCCGACGATGACGTACGCGACCTCCCCCTTCCGGCTGACGAGAATGCCGATCTGCCGGTTGATCCGGCGCGACACCTCGGCAAGACCCCTCGCGAGGTCGACCGTGACGATCCGCTCCGGGGGGATCCTCCTCCGGTAGAGCCGCTGGATATCCCCGATCTCGGAGGCGCCGAGGCCCGCAAGATTTCCGTAGATTTTTTTAATCGTTCATCCTCCCCATGCCGCGCGATCAAGGGGATTGTACCCTTCCCCTGCGTAAAATTCAAGAGTGACGGCTTTGTAAAAGACCCCTCTGGCCTGTCATTTCGAGTGAAACGAGAAATCTTATCGTTTCAATGGGTTGCAGACTGAAGATTTTACCCTGGCGGGCACTGTAGCCCGTTTCACTCGAAATGACACAGCGGCGAGACTTTTTGCGAAACCATCAAGATTGGAGGCCACAAAAAAACCCCCGGAGGGTGTGCCCTCCGGGGGTTGTACATCACGGTACCGACGGTTGTCTTTCTTAGAAGACGAGCGTCAGTTTGTTGGTGATCAGATAATCGTTGTCGATCTTGCTCGTCGTGGCGGTTTTCCAGTAGTCGCCGGTCCACAGATAGCCGAAGCCCACCATGTACGAAAGATTGTCATAAATCTTGTACGTGGCGGTCAGGTCGAGCTCTGTCCCCATGTCGGTATCGATGGAACCAACGCCTGAATTCGCTTTCACATCTGCGTCCGCGTAGGAGAACTGGGCCCTCAGGTTCAGCTTGGGCGAGACCTGGTACGAAGCGTAGACATCCATCGCGGCGACGTTGGACTTCCCTATGCCGCTGCCCCACTTTGAAACGCCGTTGAACTTATTAACCCAGTAGTCGAACATGATGAGGGCCCCGAGCGGAGACAGACCGAGACCTGTTCCTGACTCGACATCAACGGTGTTCGGATCATCACCTTCGGAAAAGAGGAACTCGCCGCCGACCGCAATGGCGCCGAATTTTGCGTCAGCCTGAACCTGGTAGGCCAGTCCTTTGTAGTCACGGGTCGACCCAACAAGATCCTTCTCGCCCCACTGGTAGCTGAGCTCACCCTGGAGGGTTACGGGGCCGAAGGCGTACATGAAGTACGGTTTGATTTCGTTCGTCCATTTTTCGCCAACTTCTGCCCCCGTTCCGGCATCATTAAGGTCACTGTCATTGGCTTGGTATATATTGTAGACGCCGACAAACCCCTTGTCCAGTTTGTACTTCAGACCGACGGCATACTCGTCGACGCTTTTGGAGGCAACCGTAGCGCCCACGTCGCCTTCATATACAGACTGCCAGCGGAGTTCCCCGACGAACTTGCCGAAGGGGATCTCATACTTGACGAGGGGCTGCGAATCATAGTTGTTTCCAAAGCCGAGGCCGTAGTCATTATCCTGGTAACCGGCCTTCAGGACGCCCGGGCCGACGTTGGCGGTGATATAGACGCGGTCGAACTCGATGTTT
>CAZNBR010000125.1:0-6828 GCA_964571315.1 uncultured Syntrophaceae bacterium | reverse complement strand
TTGCGCTGCGGCATGACGACCGGCACGATCTCATCCTTGAACTCGCCGCTGGCGATGGCTGCCAAGGCTCTCTGATGACTGATGAGGCCGAGCTCATCCTGCTCTTCACGGGTGATCCCGTAGAGCGCGGCGATATTCTCGGCGGTAAATCCCATGTGATACTTGTTGAAGATCTCGTAGAGGCCGTCATGAACCATGATGTCGGTGATCTGGCCGAAGGGCATGTCCATTCGGTATCCCCACCTCGCCTTTGGGAGGGCGTACGGCGCCTGACTCATTGATTCCATGCCGCCGGCGACGACCATATCCGCATCCCCCGCCTTGATGGCCTGGGCACCCAGGGTTATGGCCTTCATCCCCGACGCGCAGATCTTGTTGACCGTGATCGCGGTCGTCTCTTCGGGCAGACCGGCATAGATGGCTGCCTGGCGTCCGGGATTCTGTCCCTGCCCCGCCTGGAGGACATTCCCCATGATACATTCATCAAAGTATGCGGGGGTCAGCGAATCGTCATAATCATAGTGCTTCTCGTTGATTGGTGTCCTGTCGAATTCTCCGAATGCCTCCGCGCGGCATGATCTAATAAAGTCGGTGATGGTGGGTCTGAGGCCTGCCCTCTTGATCGCCTCTTTGATAACGAGAGCGCCGAGATCAATGCATTTCACATCCTTGAGAGAACCGCCGAATGTCCCGACGGCGGTTCTCGCTCCACTTACGATGACTACTTCTTTCATAATACTTCTCCTTTTCTTGGCTTTATATATTAGGGAGGCTTTCTATGATATCATCAATCAAGTCTCTCCACAAATTCAACCTCCCTGGGGGATTTGTAAGACGACAGATAGGTTCTGCAGTGTTTCATGATATCTTTTTCGCTTACGGAGGCACCCTGTTTTTTGATGATCAGGGCTTTGACGATCTCTCCCCTCATCAGATCGGCTTTCCCTGTAACCCGTGCGTCACTGACGGCCGGGTGCATCATGAGAGTATTCTCAACCTCCGTGGGGTATACGTTGAACCCGCTGGTGATGATCATTCGCTTCTTGAGTCCTTCGAGGAAGATGTACCCCTCTTCATCGATCCGTGCCAGGTCTCCGGTGTGGAGCCATTCGTCCCGAATGACCTCTGCGGTTGCCTGTTCATTCCGGTAATATCCCTGCATGACATTGGGGCCCCTGATGACGAGCTCTCCCACCTCCCCTGCCGGAAGCCGGAAACCCGCCTCATTGAGCACCTGCGCCTCGATGCCGGGGATGGGGGGGCCGATGGATGCGGGTTTCCGAAGGCCGTCTATCCTGTTGACCGAGCAGACGGGGGAGGCCTCGGTCAGGCCATACCCCTGAGCCAGCATGACGCCGAACTTCTTTTCGAACATGGGTATGTATTCCGGCGGCATTGCCGAACCGCCGGTAATGCAGAATTTCAGAGAACCGATATCATACTTTTCAGCCCCCTCAAAGAGCAGCATTCCCAGAAAGACCCTCGGAACAGCCGCTATATACGTGACCTTCTGCTCGTCTATGACCCTGAAGATGGCTTCAAGGTTGAACTGGTCAATCATGACGAGGCTTGCTCCTGCTTTCAGGATTATCAGCATGTTGGCTACGGCCCCGAAGGAATGAAAAAGCGGGATGAGACAGAGCCCCCTGTCGTCCGGGGTCCCGTTCAAGACCTCTTCCAGCAGGACGGACTGTGTCGACAGGTTGCCGTGGGTAAGAACGGCGCCGAGCGGTTTTCCCGTCAGGCCTGAGGTATAGATCATCACCGCTGGATCTCCCCCCGTGATCTCCGGCATCTCGAGTTCGACAGCCTCCTCTTCCAGAGAACCTTGTATGGAGAGGGTGCCGGGGCGCTCGTCAGTTGTTATCAGGTGCTCGAACCGCGGCAGCCTTTCCCGTATCTCTTTAAACCGTTTTGCCGACGACGGGACGGTGATACACGCCTTGGCATCACAATTGTCGAGGAGATAGAGCAGCTCGTGGGGGGTCGACATGGTGTTGATGGTGACCGCAACCGCTCCAAGCTTGAGGATGGCGAAATAGGATACAACAAATTCCGGTATGTTGGGGAGCATGATTGCCACGTTGTCCCCTTGGGTCACGCCGAGCGCCTTCAACCGGTTGCCGAAGGCGTTTACCGCCCTGTCCAGTTCCGAGTAGGAAACGGTCGTATCCTTATACAGGAGGGATACCCGCTTGGGGTATGTATGACAGGTGTGCGCTAACATCTTGCCCAGATTCTGTCCCATGCTCATCTCCAATATTGTCGCCAAAATTTCCTCCCCCCCTACCACAACAGACAGTTTACTGCAACAGAATTTGAAAGGATCCCCCCTGCGGATATGATATTACCCCGGGTGTCCGATCAGTGATTGTCTTGACATTTTGTTGTTGTGTAATATAAAGGTCAAACTCCGGTGAGGGGATTGCTCGCCGTGAGGATGACAGAACCTTTTATGGAGAGAATCATGGCAGTGGTCATTGACGGTACGAAAGTTTCTCAGGATGTCAGGAATGAGATCAGGGAAGCAGCGCTTCGGCTCAAGAATGATACGGGCGTTGTCCCGGGACTTGCCGTTATCCTTGTCGGGGATGACCCCTCCTCGCATATCTATGTTGCGAGAAAGGAAAAGGCCTGCGCGGAAGCCGGTTTCCTGTCCAGAGAATACAAACTCCCCGGCGACACGGGGGAGGCGCAGATCCTCGATATCGTCGGCCAACTGAATGCGGATCACACCATACACGGGATACTGGTCCAGCTCCCCCTTCCCCGGCACATCAACCCCGATTTGGTTATCAATGCCATAGACCCGAAAAAGGATGTGGATGGTTTTCACCCACTCAACGTCGGGCGCCTGTTGACGGGGAACCCCTTTCACACCTCCTGCACCCCGTCGGGTATCCTGGAACTGCTGGATCGCTATGAGATAGATGTCCAGGGCAGGGAGGCCGTTGTTGTGGGAAGGAGCAACATTGTTGGAAAACCTCTTGCCCTGCTGCTGTTGGCACGGCATGCCACGGTGACCATCTGTCATACGAGGACAAGGGATCTTCCCGGGGTGACGAGAAGGGCGGACATCCTCGTGGCCGCGGCGGGGATCCCCGAGATGATAACGGGGGATATGGTAAGAGATGGAGCGGTCGTGATTGATGTCGGTATCAATCGGCTTCCTGTCGGTAAGCTGGTGGGGGATGTCGCCTTTGATCAGGTGTCTGAAAAGGCATCGTATATCACCCCCGTTCCCGGAGGGGTGGGGCCGATGACGATCGCGATGCTGCTCAAAAATACGCTGCATGCGGCGAACAGGCTGACGTAGCCGGAACGTCTGTACCGGTATAGGAGATTTGATGAATTTCACAATTATTTCGGGTGTTGTCGGGGGGTTGGGCCTGTTTGTCTTCGGGATGCATCTCCTGAGCGATTCTCTGAAGAGATTGTCCCTGGGACTCCTGAAGGCGATGCTTGAGAAGGTGACGGCGGGCAAGCTCAGAGCGGCGGTGATGGGAGCGGTCGTCACCGCGATCATACAGAGCTCGAGTGCGACCTCCGTTATCGTCATAGGGTTCCTGAATGCCGGATTTATCCCCCTGTTCGGGGCCGTTGCGATCATGATCGGCGCCAATGTGGGGACCACGGTTACCGCGCAGCTGATCGCCTTCAAGTTCACGGCGGTAGCGCCCATCTTTGTGTTCATAGGTGCCGTGACCTCCCTTGCCGCAAAAAAGGACAAACACAAAAACAAGGGACGGGCGCTCCTCGGGTTCGGCCTCTTGTTTCTGGGGCTTGCGATGATGAGTTCCGCGGTCAAACCCCTGGCGGATAATGAGATGATACGAAACGCCTTTGTCACTTTTGGTACCAGCCCTCTCCTCGGAATACTCACGGGGCTGATAGCGACGGCCATACTGCAGAGCAGCAGCACAACCACCGGCATGATCATAGCCTTCGCGTCCGTCGGGCTCCTGGATCTCACGGCGTCTGTGTACCTGGTCTTCGGGGTCAATATCGGCACCTGTGTGACCGCGGGTATCGCCAGCATAGGGGGGAATCTTTCCAGCAAGAGGCTCGCCCTCGGACATGCGCTCTTTAACGTAACGGGGGCCCTGATCATGCTCCCCCTGGTTCCGCTCTATCTGCAGTATATCCCCCTGACCTCGGATGACATCGCGAGGCAGGTCGCCAATTCCCACACGATCTTCAACGTGATAAATGCCCTCATTTTCCTGCCGATTGTGCCCCTTTTGGTGAATCTTCTGAATCGGGTGATCCCCGGAAGAGATTACGAGAAGAAGGAAATGAAGCACCTCGACAAAAACCTGCTGATAACACCCAATCTGGCGATTGAAGCGGCCATCAGGGAAATGGTTTCGATGCTGGGCCTGTGCCACGAGATGTTTGAGAAGGCGGAGCAGTGTATCACCACGTACAACCACAAAATCAGAAATGAGACTGCCCTTGACGAAGAATCGGTTGACGAGATGCAGAAGAATATTACCGAGTACCTGGTTCAGATCACCAAGGGGGAGCTGTCCGACAGGGAGAGGAACCTCGTCCCCTCTCTGCTCCACAGCGTGAACGATCTCGAACGGGTAGGGGATTACTGCGAGAGCATCGTGAAGCTGTCGCAGCGGGGGTATGAGCATAACCTCACCTTTTCCGCCCCCGCGAAGATGGAGCTGGCCAAGCTCCTTGAAAAGACGCATGCCCTGATGCGGCAGACAAAGAAGGCCCTTGAGCATGATGACCACAAGGCCGCTGCCATAACGCTGAATATCGACCGGGAGACACATGCCCTGGTAAAACAGTACCGGTCCAACCATATAGACAGGCTGGGGAAGGGTGAATGTGTGAGCGACGCCGGCCTTGTCTATTCGGATGTTTTGACGGCCATCGACAGACTGAACGACCATCTGTGTAATATTACAAAGGGTATATTACATATAGGGAAGCGGTAACGGCTCCGGCTCAAGGGTTTGGTGTTCGCCGCCTGCCGGTTGAGAAATTGTTTTACCCTAAACTCGAAACGTACAAGGAGGTGTGCCATGGTGGAGAAGATCTTCTGGCTTGGTCATTCAAGTGTGAGAATCGACGGAGAGCAAGTGATCTATATCGATCCCTGGAAGCTCAACGACCCGAAGAAGGCGGATCTTGTCCTGATCAGCCACAGCCATTATGATCACCTGTCTGTGGAGGATGTCGGGAAGATACAGAAAGAGGGTACCGTTATCGTTACCACGCAGGACAGCGCCGCCGATCTTTCAGGTGACATCCGGATCGTGAAACCGGGTGATATAGTCCAGGTCGGCGAGATACTGGTTGAGGCGGTGCCTTCCTACAATACGGACAAGGCCTTTCATCCGCGGGAGAGCGGCTGGCTCGGATTTGTGGTGACGGTGATGGGGAAGAGGATCTACTACTGTGGTGACACCGATCTGATCCCCGAGATGGAGACCATACGGGCGGATATCATGCTGGTGCCCGTCGGTGGGACCTATACGATGACCGCCGAGGATGCCGCACGCGCTGTCAATATCATACGGCCCGGGGTGGCCATACCCATCCACTACGATGATATCGTCGGCTCCGCGGATGATGCCCGCCGCTTCAGAGACCTGTGCGAGGTGCCCGTGGAGATAAAAAGCGTGTAATTTCTCTGACGGCCCTTGACATGGTTGGATTGATGTTTATGTTAAGCCATATTGGAGATTCCAACAAGGGTTTTTAACTAAAAATTGGTGTAAGGGAGGAGAATACGAAGAATGAAGATACGACCATTGCATGACAGAATCATCGTTAAGCGCCTTGATGAAGAGGAAAAGACAAAAGGGGGGATCATTATCCCCGATAGCGCCAAGGAAAAACCCATGGAGGGGAAGGTAATAGCCGTTGGAAACGGAAAGCTGACGGATGACGGCAAGATACTGAAACTGGATGTAAAGGCCGGCGACAGGGTGCTGTTCAGCAAATATGCCGGAACCGAAGTCAAGATAGACGACGTTGAGCACCTCATCATGCGTGAGGACGACATACTCGGAATAATTGAAAAATAACAATCTGATTGTAAGAAGGAGGAAGGTTTGATGGGAGCGAAAATTCTAAAATATGATGAGGATGCCAGAAAGGCGATCCTCGCGGGTGTTAACGCGCTTGCCGATGCCGTAAAGGTGACTCTCGGTCCCAAGGGACGCAATGTCATACTGGAGAAATCTTTTGGTGGGCCCACGGTAACGAAGGACGGAGTTACCGTCGCGAAAGAGATAGAGCTGGAAGACCATTTTGAAAATATGGGCGCTCAGATGGTCAGAGAGGTTGCCAGCAAGACAAGCGATGTGGCCGGCGACGGCACGACGACGGCGACGATCCTCGCGCAGGCCATCTACCGCGAAGGCGTCAAGGCAGTTGCGGCCGGCAGCAACCCCATGGATATCAAGAGGGGAATCGAGAAGGCCGTGGTTGTCGTTGTGAAGGAACTTCAGGGGATGAGCAGCCCCACGAAGGACCAGAAGGAGATCGCCCAGGTAGGAACCATCTCCGCCAATAATGATGAAACGATAGGGACTATCATTGCCGAGGCGATGGGGAAGGTCGGCAAGGAAGGCGTCATCACGGTGGAAGAGGCGAAGGGTCTGGAGACGGAGTTGGAGGTCGTTGAGGGAATGCAGTTTGACCGGGGATACCTCTCCCCCTACTTTGTCACCAACGCCGAGAAAATGGAGGTGGTTCTTGAGAACCCGCTTATCCTGATCCATGACAAGAAGATAAGCAACATGAAGGATCTGCTCCCCATCCTCGAGCAGATTGCCAAGATGGGCAAACCGCTTCTGATCG
>CAZNBR010000124.1:0-7073 GCA_964571315.1 uncultured Syntrophaceae bacterium | reverse complement strand
CAAAGAACAGAATGCCTGGTGCTTATATGCAAAAACCTAACCGGAAATTACTGTATTTCGAGTGAAACGAGAAATCTTTAAAACGTAACATTCTGAAAAGATAAGATTTCTCCCTATGGTCGAAATGACATATTCATCGAATTTGACTTTTTACGAACTTATTAAAGTTCACTGCAGTACACGGTGAGTAATGTGTGCGCCTGGGTTTATTTTATGCAAACACCCAACAAATCCAAACTATTTTCAACATCATTTCTGGTAATATGGAAATCCTTCAGGGTATATTTTTGAAAAAACGCTTTGTCATTTTTATTTTTCCGGTTCCGGGCAACAATTTTTTTCAGGAGGCCGATAACTTTTGGTTTAAGCTGTTCCGGTATTAATCTCCTCAGGTTGAAAGGATCAAAAGAATTTATCCGTAAAATGTGCTTCACCCGTTCCATCTCATTTTTTTGTATTTCATCATTTCCCCGAATCCCCCAAACACTTACATCAGAAAATGTACTACTCAAAAGGTCTTTTAATGAACTTGCAGAATATTCTCTTACATGAAACCTGTTCCAGGGACGTTGCCCCGGGTTCAACCGGTATGCTCTGTTTGGTGTAGTGATAATAAATGTTGCTTTTTGTTTCAACACCCTGTGTATTTCTGAAACATACTTCATGTCATATTGTATGTGTTCAACTACCTGAAAAGAGATCACCGCGTCAAAAATATTATCTTTATATGGAATAGTGATCCCGTCGTAGATCTTGAAAGTACAGTTTTGCGAGCAATATTTATTCGAAGCGTGATTAATTGTTTCTGGGTCTATATCCAGCCCGACAATCTTTTTAACGTGTTGAGATAACAAATGAGACCCATATCCTTCTCCACATCCTACTTCTAACACAAGACTATCCTGAGTAATTATATCCTTTACACATTCATAGGCATATAGATGCCTCAAATAGAGGAGATGCTCTTCACGAGATTCAATATCTTCAGGGATTATTCGTTCTCCTGTTTTTTTTATACCTTTTTCCACACGTTCTCCCGGGTAGATACGGTGAGGATGATGGTCCCTGTTCATTTTTCAGCAGTTACGATATATCCATCCGATAAATCATATCCGTTAAATAAAGAAGAAATAAGACATAGCGGATACACCGTATACTTGTTCAAGAGGAATCCAAACAGTTTTAAGACCCTCCCTGCAGGACTTATCCCGCTACGCTTAGATCTGGTTTCAATGCTCAAATTCAATCCATTTTTTGCCTGTACATGTGCCAATATAATCCTCGGCCATCGCAGCATATTAATAAATGGGAAGCCGTAAGAGATGATACGTATATCTTTAAAATTTTCTTGTACCAGCATTTCAGTTATTTCTTTTTCTTCATACCTTCTGTAATGCCCGACAATTTCGTCATCCATTGCCCAATATTTCCGCCGTGCCGGGACTGAGAGTATAACGTGTCCACGATCATTCAGTAATGTGTAAATTTTGCGTAAAAACACTAAATCATGCTCGACATGTTCCATAACCTCACAGGCTATAATACAGTCATACTTCGAATCGGAGGTGAAACGCATAAAATCTTCAACCACAAGATGAAGCCTTTTTCTGATTGATTTTTCTAAACCATTGTAAATTTCCTGCACATATGGATTGTACTCTACCAAAGTTCCTTGAGTGTACTGTTTAAGAAGGTCCTCGGTGAGGTTAAGACTTCCAGGGCCTATCTCAAGGAAATGATTGCCCTTCTTTGTTCTTTTTAGCACCTGATATCTGCGAAGAAGAAACCGGGGGGTATGGTGTTTCATGGCAATACAATCTCCTGAAGGATCTTTCTGATGCGATCGGTCGAGTAGGAGTTTTTATACAGCTCCAACCCCTTCTGACCGATCTCCCCCAGTCTTTCCTGATGTTCGAAACACCAGCGTATCGCTTCCGCAAGGTCCCCCCCGTTTCCCTGCGACACGACCAGGCAGTTCTCTTTATCCCTGAAACCGTAATCATGTTCGCTCTTCCCCACAATGACGGGTTTCCCCATGGCCAGAGATTGAAAGGTTTTTCCGGTAACGATGCGGCGCGCCTGGCCGGTGTTACCAAAAGGACCACCGAGGCACACATCCGCCTCGGATATCACGGTCGGCAGATCCCCGTAGGGGACCCATCTCCGGTGGGTAACGGTATGCAGGTTGAGCATGGTTCTCATTGCATGGAAATCCCTGAGGGCCTTTCCCCGCCCTCCGATAATGGTAAATCTCATCGGACTGTCCCGCAGTATCTGCGCGGCCCTCAGGATAATATCGATCCCGTGAAGCGGGAGGAAAGAGCCGTAAAAGAGGACCTGGAAAAGGTCCTTCTTCCCCCTGCGTGACGGTACGGACACGGGTTTGAACATCTCTTCATCCGTCCCCACCGGTATCGGATGGATCTTTTCGGCGTCTACCCCGAACCGGCCGGCCAGATACGAGCGGTGCGGCTGGGTGTCCGTCAGAACGATATCCGCACTGCGCAGTATCGACCGTTCGTAGCGGTGGATGATCCTGCCGACCACTCCCCCCTCGCGTACCCGTTTTTTCTCATGCACCAGACTGTCATAGGGGGACATCATGTGATCGAGGATGAGGGGCCTCCCCCATGTCAATATGCGAACGATCCAGAAGATCTCGTACCCGCGAAACCCCAGCAGGTACCAGTCCGGGTCCTTTCCCATCCTCAGGGTCAGCAACCTCCAGAGGGTCTGCGCATAGCGCCATATTCCACGCGCCCTGTTGACGGCCTGCAACACCTCGATACCGGGTATCTTTCGCAAGGACTGGATAAGGCTTCTGGTCCTCACGTACTCCGGGCATCGGTAGGATAACACATAACAGACCCGTATCTTGTTCTTCCCGCTCGGCATACGATTTCCCGATACGACTCTCGTGAGGACTCAATACGATGCCTATTCCACGGCATTACGGCCCTGATCATGGGTTTGTTCTCTGAAAGGCCCGGCCCTGTCAAAACTCAACTGTGCGACCTGTTCCGAGACAAGACCCACCATGAATATGACGACAGACACCGTCATCAGCATGGCGGAGGTCGGTCCGTACCGTCCTGCCATGAAGAAGATCTTGAAGAGGCCGTAGCCCAGTCCCGCACAGAACATTATCACGCTGACAGGCAGGAAGACCCTCATCGGTGAAAAGAGGGTTGCGATCTTGACGATAATCAGGAAAAAGCGGGCGCCGTCCCGTACCGGGCGTATCTTGCTTGCGCCCACGCGGCGGCCGGTTGTTATCGGCACGTACGCGAGGCTGTACCCGGAGCGGACCACCGCCATCGTGATGGTCGTCGGGTAGGAAAAGGTGTTGGGGAGGAGCGATACGAAGCGGCGGGCGATATCGGTCCGTACCGCCCTGAAACCCGACGTCAGGTCTTCGATCCTGCGCCCGCACATGTACGTGGCGAACCGGCTGTAGAACCGGTTTGCAACTCTCCGGAGGATGGGGGTCTTCGAGGCGCCCCCTCGCGCCCCGACCGCCATGTCATAGGCACTCATCACCTCCAGCAGGCGGGGGATGTCCCCGGGCGCATGCTGACCGTCTCCGTCGAGCGTGACCAGGATCTCGCCTTGCGCATTCCTGATCCCGGTCTTTACCGCCGCCCCGTTCCCGATGTTGTACGGGTGCGAGAGTATGCGGGCGCCGGCCCTGTGTGCCTCCGCGGCCGTCCCGTCATCAGACCCGTCGTCGACCACCAGTATCTCGTAGCTGCGGCCCGTCGCATCCATGACCCGGCGCGTCTCCTCGACAACGCCGAAGATACCCTCCCCTTCGCGATAGGCTGGGATGACGATGCTGATCTCCGGCACGGCGGGGGCCTCGCTTTCCTTCGGTTCAGGGAACAATTTCCTGTCACGTCTAGATATACAGCAAGACGCGTTATTTGCAAGCAGATTCTGGAAAAAACATTGACATTACGGCATTATAACCATATAAAAGGCTGTGGCTGCGCTGCGCGGGCCGGGATCGCCGGGGGGGCCTCTGTCCCCCCCTTCGGAGAGGGTGCGCAGGGCGCGGGGATTTCGCTGATCACGGGGAAGGGGTTTCCGTGCTGGAAAAGATCCGTACGACGGGATGGAGAGGCAGCAGCGCCTTCACCATGGTGGAGGTCATCGTGGTCCTGATAGTCATCGGTCTGATTACCGGGGTTGCCGCGGTGACGCTCTTTTCGACGGACCCCTCCACCATGAAGTCGCAGCTGGGGATGGTGAAGGCCCATATCCGCTTCGCCCAGGCGCGCGCGATCCATTCCGATTCGGCATGGGGGATCAACTTCGCCGGCACACGGAGCTACGACGGCAGGACATACAGCAACTACTGGCTCTTTACCGGCGGGGACGACGCGACCCCGGTACGGTTCCAGGTGGAGGATGATTCCCGGTACGTGGTGGTGTTCAGCGACGGCTCCGTGGGGACCTGGCCGCTTGCGATCAGCACGGTAGCGACGGTAACATTCGATGAGTGGGGGAGCCCGGGGGCGGCCTCCGTCACCATCTCGACGGATACCGGTGACATCGTGGTTACAAAGAATACCGGTTACATCGACTGACATAATGAGAGCTTGAATTTTGCCATTTCAAGGAGTGTTATTTTCTGTCATTTCGAAGAGCATAGCGACGAGCTATAGTCCCCGTCAGGGGGAAATCTTGATAGTACAGACTCGTTAAGATTTCTCCCTGCGGTCGAAATGACAAGGGAAAAAGATTGAAATGACGGGAGTGACGATCGGAATGACAAGCTTATTTAAACCTCTCATAATATGACCGGTTTGGGGGGCGGAAGGTGGCTGGTATGGCGGAGCGATTCGAGTTGAAAGAAGCGGATGGCAGAGGGCAGGTCCGTTTTCGTATCCGCAATCAGAGGGGTAGTGTCCTTCTAGTCCTTATCATCACCATGGTGGTACTGGCGGCGCTGACCGCCGCCATCCTGCCCACCCGGTTCACCTCGGAGATGGGGCAGATATCGGCAAGCGGGGCGATGAAGGCATACTATCTCGCCGAGGCGGGGGGGAGGTATACGATCCCCCGGCTGCAGGCCCTGTCCTCCGGCGCGCATTCCTTTAAATTCAGTGACGGCAGTCCGTTCTTCGAGATAGAAAAGATCTCGAACACGCTGTTTACGTCGACGGGGGTTGTAGCCGAGGGGGGGATCGTTGAAGCGCGGGTGGCTATCTCCTATCGACTGGGGAGCAGATTTGATTACGCCCTCTTCGGCGGGGATGGAGTCACTACCGGGTCGAGCGTGGTTATCGACAGCTACAGCTCGTCCGCGGAGCCGACGGACGGCGAACACGGGGACGTGGGGACCAACGCCGACAACCTGGACGGTATGACCGCCGGCACGGAGGTGCATGGCGAGCTGGAGGTGCTGGCCGACAGGGACATGACCCCGGAGGCGCTCCCCTCCGGCTACGAATCCTGGGAGGATAAAACGGCGGAACTTGGTATTGGTAATATGCCAAATGGCACTCCTGTCGACCTTCCCGAAGGTGATTACCGTACCGATAGCATCGCCATCACGAATGGTTCCACGATCACTATAAAAGGTGCTGTGCGTATTTACGTTGCAGGCACCACGGAAGCCAAATCCAACGCCACGCTGAATATCAGTGCCGGCGCCTCGCTGACGATCTATGCCGGGGGCGACCTGAACCTTTCGGACTATTTTCTGGTCACGCCCGACCAGATCCCCGCACACTTTCTCATCTACGGGCTTGCCGGTTGCCAGGATATCGAGTGGGGGGACGCCTGCGGCGCGATCTACGCGCCGGCGGCGGATATCCTTGTCATCAATAACGCCGTTGCCTACGGGGCGCTGATCGGAAAGACGGTTACGCTTCAGAATGACGTCGAGGTTCACTACGATGAAGACCTGCAGGGGATCGGCGGAGGAGACAGCAGCCATGTGGCCCAGTACTTTACACCGAATTAGAAGACCGGAGGCGATCCCGGAAGAAGGAGGGGGAAGATCCCCGGCGGGGATCGGCCAGAAGGGTTTTTCGTTGCTGGAGTTTATCGTGACCCTTGTCCTGATTGCCGTTGTGGGGACCATGGTGGTGTCGTTCATAGACACGCAGATGCCCCGGAGCGGGGGGGCGCTGGACCTGATGAGGGAAGAATTCGAGCTGTCGACGGTGATGGAGAAGATGCTCGCCGACTACCGTGAGGAACTGAACGATGGGACCCTGGTCCTGACTGATTTTGTCGAAGCCAGGGATACCGCAGCCAAGGTCAACACCCGCTACGGATCGGAGATCGATGACGTCCTGGTCGTGGCCACGGCCTTTCAGCCCGATCCCTCCCCTTCTCCGGATTACACGGAGTCGGGCACAGACACCGCGACACAGAAGGTGACGCTGACAAAGGGGGATCAGAAACTGATCACGATCTTTACCGAATAGACGGGTGCGGTTCCGGAGGGAAACGTGGAGAGAGAATCGGGGTTCACGCTGATCGAAGTCATCGTGGCGCTTGTGCTGACGGCGATACTGGCCACCGCCGCGGGGGTGGGGATCGTCAGGGGGATACAGGGGTATACCCTCGCGAAGGAGACGACGCGCCTGAACCAGAAGGCCCAGCTGGCCATGGAGCGGATGCGGCGCGAGATGGTGCAGATCAGAGGTGTGACGGTCGCCGCCGCCACCTCCATTCAATTTACCGTACCGGCGCGGGCGACACCCCCCGGCGACCGCGGGATCGGCCTGCTGGGGGACGCGGTGATGATCTCCGTGGGATCGACCGCCTGGGCGACCGGTGACACGCTGGTCGACGGCGTAAACAGTCTCACACTGACTTTTTACAAGGCAAACGGTGATCCGTGGGTGTATGGCACGAATGATGATCAAGAGCTGGCGACGATACGGATAGACCTGGCCCTCGATCATTCGATCGAAGGGGTCGCGCCCCTTCTGGTGAGCACGTATGTGAATCCGAGGAATGCCGGGAACCCCCTGGGCCCCGCGGTGACCACGACGACCACGACGACGACAACAACGATCCCCCCGCCGACTACGACGACAACAACGATCCCCCCG
>CAZNBR010000123.1:0-7135 GCA_964571315.1 uncultured Syntrophaceae bacterium | reverse complement strand
CGGCCGACAGGGATCCGGGGGAGCAATACGGACGGCACCCCTTCGTCGGAGGAGATCTCTGGAGTGGGAGGGGGGAATGAGGCAACCGCCGCTTTAAATCGTGACCTGTCGGCCGTTCCCCCCGGATCGAATACGAGATGAATCCCCCTGTTTTTCCCATAGGCCTGGAACCACCTGAAGGACGCCCCCTTCCAGTCTCCCGCCTCACACAGCACCGGCTCGAATTCCAGAGGCACGACGTACCGGTTCGCGTTTGTCGTCAGTTCATAGATGGAATAGGGGGGGATGCCCTTCTTCAGTTTGAATTCGGGGAATCCCCGTATCATCTCCCTGATCTCAGGACTGATCACGATAAAATCCCTGACGTTGAACAGCTTGAGGTGTTCGATCCCGGCCGCCAGGTCAACATTTGAATAGCGGTACTGCGGGAAGGGTCTCGACGATTGTTTCGATATCTCGGACTGGATGTAGAAGACGAAGGGGGACGATATGGAAGATTGCATGTAGAGCCCTTCCAGCGTCGATCGCCCGGAAAAAAACGGGAGGGATTCGAAGGCCCGTGTGGTTCCTGCGTCGTTGTGCAGGGAGGAGTGTTCGTACACCACCCGCGGATCGCCGACCGATCCCTTGAGCTGTTGATTCACTTCTCTGAAGGCCGGCCACAACCTCTTTGTCTCGAAGCCGCTGTAATTCCAGGGTATCCATACTCCCGTGTCCTTTTCGAGGTAGTTAATAAAGGGAATGGCACAGATAAGGAGGATCATCGGCACAGCCCACTTCTGCTTCACCGACCGCGTCAGGACACCGAGGCCAAGGGCACCCGTGAGCATCAGGAATACCTGCATGAAGGGAAGAAACCGGATATCGATGATGCCTATCTGCGGGGCAACGCGGTAGCATATCCAGCACAGGACGATCACATAGACAAAAAAGGCCGCGGGCTTTCCCTCTCCGGCGAAGCGTCTCACAATCTCCGGCCTGCGTACGCCACGAAGGGCAATCGTGACGAGGCCGGCCACGGTCAGCGCCATCGGAGGCCAGAGGATGGGCGGAAATATCTCCAGCAGCGATTTGATAAACCACCGGTCGGCATACGCCGTGGTGTATGTAATGTTTCCGATAAGCGGGATCAGCCAGAATCCGAGAAGGAGGAAGCCCAAACCGTGCACCTTGAACAGATAGATGCCGTTTTTCAGAAAACAGGCCCGGTCGAAGAGGAAAAACGATGATATCGCGACGGCGAAGAGGAGCGCGTACCCGTGGCTGAACCCTATGAGAAAAATAAGCACCGCGTTCAGCGCCAGATGCCTGCCGTCACGGATCCCCCGGTAGAGAGTCCCCGCAAAGAGGACGGCCAGGGACATGCCGATACCATAGGCAAACTCTCCGGCAAGCGTGCTGAGGATATTCCCGCCCCACATGGAATTCGCCTCCATAAAGAGGAAACAGAGCGAAAAGAGGGCGCCGGCGACGGGCACGGGAAACCTCTGATCCATGAGGCGAAGCGCAGCGTAGCAGCACAGGGGGAGGGTAATCACGCCCAGGATGGTGATCAGTTTGAAGGCGATCTGGAGCGGGATCAGATGCGACAGGAGGGCCATCAGTATAAAGGGGAAGGGAAAATAGAACTGGAACAGCGGAAACCCGGCGTAATTTCCCATCGTCCAGCCGGAGATCCTTCCCTGCGGAAGGAGGACGTCGCGCATATACTGGGCCGTAGCGTAGTGAGAGCCCGTGTCCCCGCCGGTCGTTGTCGTCAGGGAAAAGAGATATTCCGGCCGGAAATAACTGAACAAAAAAAGGGAGATTAAGCAGAGGACCGTTACGTCGGTGAGGCTCTCCAACCTTGATTTTCCGGCTTCAGATCTCATGGTCATACGTAACCGGTTGATTCCCCTGTTAAGATATCCTGTGGGCCAGAGAGATTCCCGCTACAGGAATACCTTCAGCGTCGCATCTATATCTTCATCGGTGTGTGCATGGGAAACGAAGGAGGCCTCGAAGGGAGAAGGAGCGATCATGACCCCCCCCGCCAGCATCTTCCTGAAATGATCAGAGAAGATCCCTGCGTCGCCCTGTGCGGCGGAGGCAAAATCGGTGACGTCCTGCCCCGTGAAAAAGAGGGTGAACATGGACCCCACCCGGTTTATCCGGTGGGGGACCTCCTTTTCTTCCAGTATCCGTTTGATCCCGGCGCACAGGCGTGCGGTTTTCTTTTCAAGCTCGTCGTACACCCCCGGCTCCCGCAGGCAGTCGAGGGTCGCGATCCCCGCCGCCATGGCGAGGGGGTTTCCCGAGAGTGTGCCGGCCTGGTATACCGGTCCCACCGGCGCCAGCTGTTCCATGATATCCCTTCTGCCGCCGAACGCCCCGACCGGAAGGCCGCCGCCGATAATCTTTCCGAGACAGGTGAGGTCCGGCCTGATCCCGGCAATATCCTGAAAACCACCGTAGGCAAGCCTGAAACCGGTGATCACCTCGTCAAAGATCAGGAGGATCCCCCGCTCGGCGGTAATCCCTCTCAACCCCTCGAGAAATCCGGGGGCCGGGGGAACAACGCCCATATTGCCGGCAACCGGCTCCACGATAACGCAGGCAGTGTCGTCCCCGTACCGGTCGATCGCGGACTTGGCCGCCTGTATATCGTTAAAGGGAACCGTGATCGTCAGTTTCGCGAGGGCTTCAGGCACACCGGGGCTTCCGGGGATACCCAGCGTCGCGACACCTGATCCCGCCTTTACCAGGAGCGAATCGGCGTGGCCGTGGTAACACCCCTCGAACTTTATGATCCGGTTTCTCTTCGTGTACCCGCGGGCAAGCCGAATCGCGCTCATCACGGCCTCGGTCCCCGAATTGACCATCCGCACCATATCGATCGACGGGATGGCATCGACGATACGCCTCGCCATCTCTATCTCCATCCGGGTCGGGGCGCCGTAACTCGTCCCCCTCCCGGCGGCCTGCCTGATCGCGTCAACGACCGGCGGGAAGGCGTGGCCGAGGATCATCGGCCCCCATGAGCCGATGTAGTCTATGTATTCCCGCCCATCAGCATCGTACACCCTTGAACCCGAGGCACTTTCTATAAAAAGGGGGTCGACCCCGACCGATCCGCAGGCGCGTACCGGACTGTTCACGCCGCCCGGTATGTACCGCTGCGCTTCCTGGAAAAGCGATTTTGATATATCCATTTAAAAATACTCCATGCTGCTTTTTTTGAACTCCTCAAGACTCCTGAGGATGCGGTATTCCCCGATGCCGATGGCCGCAGATATCCTGCCGATAAATGCTCTCATCCTGTCTTCGGCGGAAGGCTCCCGGGCATCTCCCCCGGCCAGGTGCACCATCGTGAAGAGGTTATATACACCCTCGAGAGAGGGCGTCCTCTCGTAACAGTGGCTTATTTCATTGTAGGAGGCGAGGAGGGAGCCGATCTCTTCGCATCGCTCCTCCGGAACGGCCCAGACGACCATGGCATTCTCGGAAAAGCCCGCGCTTGTGTGCCTCAGCACAGCGCCGAACCTGCGTATAACGCCCTTTTCCTGTAACCTTTTCAGGACACGAATGACATCGCCTTCGCTTATGCCGAGTTTCTTCCCGATGACCTCAAAGGGCCTTTTGTCAAGGGTGATGTCTCCCTGCACCTGCCACGCGACCCTCTTTTCTTCGTCCGTCATCTCAGGCATACAATTCACCGACTGCCCCGTCTCTTTTCCTTCGCAACGTTTCTTATCCCTTCCATTTTTTTCATATCATATGCGGGCATTGTGTGACAAATATTTCTAAATAGTGCTTGACAACTATTCCTGTCACAGTTACATATGGTGCGCTTGTTTCTTTGTGTTAATCCTATCTTGGCGAATAAAGAGAGTCTGGGGCAGGACCGTATCATGGAGGACAGGCAAATAATACATACTTTTAGGAGGTATTGTCGTATGAGGAAATCTTTAAAAGGCATCACCATTTTCATGATCACCATGGGGTTTCTGTTCGTAACCGCCGCCGTTGCACTCGCCGCTGAGGCTTCGCCCGACACCGTCGCGAACAACAAGGCACTGGTAGTCGCATGCAGTGTGCTTGCCGCCGGCATTGTTATGGGAATCGGCGCACTGGGACCCGGTCTGGGAATGGGGCAGGCAACAGGTGGTGCCGCGAATTCTGTTGGGAGAAATCCTGATGCCCAGGGTAAGATCATGCTTACCATGCTTGTCGGTATGGCAATGACGGAATCCATCGCGATCTATGCGCTGGTTGTCGCTCTGTCGATACTGTATGCCAATCCGCTGATCAAGTACGTGCTCGGATAGGGCACACCACACAAGGCTTTATCGAAAAGGGGAAGGGACGAATAAAGAGTGTTCCTTCCCCTTTTTTCGTAAAAAGCTCTCCTGATAGGCAATTGAACCAAAACCTCACACTCGCCCGCTCCTCTCATTCATCGGCAAGCGGGCCCTTCGATCGCAGGGCCTTTTTCTCGGACTGGATGTGTTTCAACCGGAGCACTTTCTCCTGAGCCCTCTTTGACCTCTTCCTCTTCTGCCGTTTTATCTTTTCAATCTTCTGACGCTGCAGGCTCGCGCGTCCCTTCTGTATCCTCTCTATCCTGTCAAAGAGGATTCGTCTCGCAAGAAACCGGTTCAGCGCCCGTGACCGTTCGTTCTGGCACTTCACCGAAAGCCCTGTGGGGATGTGCATGAGAAACACACAGGATGAGGTCTTGTTCACCTTCTGCCCCCCCGGACCGGACGCCCTGACAAAGGTCTCGCGGAGGTCTTCCTCCCGTATACCCAGCTTCTCCATGCGCGCAAGGAGGGCCTCTTCCTTTTTCAGTGAAACGGTAAACATTCCCATACCTGGCATAATACCCTACCGGCGAGGCGGAATGTCAAGGGTTTTTCGTCTCCTTGACACCTTTCCGCCTATTCGTTTATAGTGGGGCATGTTCAGCGCCCATCTGATAAACGACCCGTCCGCCGACCCGGGGGTCTACGTAAAATTCAAGTACAGAAACGAGGCGCTCCTCTTTGACCTCGGCGAGATCTATACCCTCGCGCCGCGGCAGATTCTCAGGGTCAGACATATCTTCATATCCCACACCCATATGGACCACTTCATCGGCTTCGACCATCTCCTGCGGATCTGCCTCGGGAGGGACATGCACCTGTCCCTCTTCGGGCCGCCGGGATTTACGAAAAATGTTGAGGGAAAACTGGCCGCGTACACGTGGAACCTTGTCCACAACTACACCAACGACTTCGTCATACGGGTGGTTGAGGTGCATGAAACAGAAAGGATAGAGACACGCTACAGCTGCCGTGGCGGGTTCAGGGCGGAGGATACGATCACAGGAAAACTCGAAGACCCGCTGGTTGACGAGAAGCTCTTCACGGTACGGGTGAGTTTCCTGGACCACAAAGTGCCATCCCTCGCCTTTTCGATGAAGGAAAAGAGGCAGATCAACATCATGAAAAACGCCCTTGACGAGATGGGGCTCGCACCGGGCAACTGGCTGGTGAGGCTGAAAGACAACATCCGCGAGGGGGTCCGGGATGATTTCCCTGTTGCGGCACGGCTGAAGGACGGGGGTACCAGAAAGATACCCCTCGGTGAGTTGAGACAGATCGCCCGGACGACGGCGGGGCAGAAGGTCTCGTACATAGCAGATGCTGTTTACAACAGCGATAACAAGCGGAAGATCGTAGAACTGGTGGAGGGGTCCGACATGCTCTTTATCGAGGCCCCGTTTCTGGAAGAAGACGCGGATATAGCGGCGGCAAAGTACCACCTGACGGCGCGGCAGGCGGGACATCTGGCCCGCGAGGCGGGGGCGAAAGAGATTCGCATCTTCCACCTGTCACCGAAATACAAGGGGCGCGAGCACCTCCTCATGGATGAGGCCATGGGGGCGTTCGGGGGCTCCTCCCCACGATGAACAGTTCCGGAACCGACTGACCCTCCCGGAGGTCATGCCTTTTCTATCTGGAACTCTTCCAGGTTGATGGCGACGGAGCGTTGGAGCAGATCTATGGACACGACGAAGAGATGTCTGTGGTAATCGGCCCGTACAACCACACCCTCTATTCCCCTGAAGGGTCCGTCTGTTATCCTCGCCCTCTCCCCCTCTTTGGGGTAGAGACACGGCTGGATCTCCACATCCGAGGCTATCAGGCGTTTGACCGCGTCTATCTGCGCAGCGGGAACCGGTATCGGCTCGTAACTGTCCGGCCTCCCCAGCATCTTTACCACACCGGGGGTAGTGAGGACGCTGAGCTTCCGCTCGTTTGTGTATTCAGGAAAATCCACGAAAAGGTAACCTGAAAACATCGGGATGAATATCTTCTTTCTCCGGTCCTTCCTCCTGCTCCACACCTCTATCTTGGGGAGGAAGGTCTCGACCGATCTCTGGACCAGCCCGGCATACACCCTGTCTTCAAAACGGCTCTTTGTGTAAACGGCGTACCAGGGCATATCAGCCCACCTCTTTTTTCATATACATCACGACATCCTTCCCCTTCCGGAAGATACGCTCGCAGCACAGCGCGATGGAATCGTCTATTCTCGATATTCCCAGATCGCCCACCGCCTCTATCCCCCTGCCCAGTATGCTGGGGGCGGTGATGATGATTATCCGGTCGAAAAGACCCGCTCTCACAAAGGAGGTAATGACACCCGCGCCCCCCTCTACGAGGATCGAGGATATCTGCCGTTTTCCCAGTTCAGCCAGCAGCATCTTCAGATCGAGGGATCCGGCAGTGTCCCTCGCGACAGCCAGCGTCTCGATCCCCTTTTCTTCCAAGGTGCAACGACTGCTGCCTTCGCGGAGGGATCCGGTGATAACCAGCGTTCTGGCGGCATCTTGGTTATCGAGGACGCGCGCATCCGTCGGCATTCGGAGGGCGGGATCGATGATAATCCTCAGGGGATTTTTTCCCCTGACCAGACGGACCCTCAGGTCGGGATCATCCGCAACCACCGTCCCTATTCCGACAAGGACGGCGTCATGTTGCCCCCTTAGTTGGTGCGCAAATTTCAGAGAAGGCGCCGAGCTGATCCAGCGGGAATGACCGGTGGACGAAGCTATCCTTCCGTCGAGGGTCTGGGCGTATTTCAGCGTGACAAAGGGAATGCCGGTTCT
>CAZNBR010000122.1:0-7142 GCA_964571315.1 uncultured Syntrophaceae bacterium | reverse complement strand
ATATCGGACAGCCTTCCGGGCTTGTTGAGGATCTCCGCCGGGACATTTATCTTCCCGATATCATGTATCATGGCGGCCATGCGGATGCCGTTGATCTTATCTTCCGGGAGGTTCATCTCTTCGGCGATGGCGACGGCTATATCCATTACCCTCTTCTGGTGGCCGGATGTGTACGGGTCTTTTGATTCCACAATGACCGCCATGGCATCGATGGTGCTCTGCAGGGCTGTCTTGAGCATCTCCACATTCTTTTCAAGTTCGGTAATATCCTTTATGGTGCCTATCGCCCCGATCACTTCGCCTGCCGGGCCAAAGTTCGGAGAGCAGCTTATGTTAAAGAGACGCTCCCCTCCGTCCCTGGTGAGAAGCACGCCCGTAAAGCCTGTGAGAGTTTCCTTGTTGTTTGTTACCTGGTACAGATACCGTTCAAAACGGCCTATATCCTCCCTCCTGACGAAATCAATAAAATATTGTCCGATGACCGCTTCTTTTTCGTACCCCAGTATGCTCTCCCACGCGGGGTTGATATAATTGAATGCCCCATCGGCGTCCAAGGTGTAGATGATGTCGGGCGCGTTTTCCCCCAGCGCCCTGAACCGCTCTTCGCTCTGCCTGATCTTTTGGTATGTCCTGGCATTGTTCATGCTTATGCCGATCTGGGGCGCTATGCCCATGAGAATGCTTATATCGCTCTGGCTGAAGGTTTTTTGTGTTTCTTTTGATTCAAGGTTCTCCACAGCCAATACCCCTTCGGACCTTCCCTCATATATTATCGGAACGCAGATAAACGACTTGATCCCCAGCAGTTTCATGAATTCGAGTGTCTTCGGTGTAACATCCCCTTTGATTTTGTCGATATTGTCTATCAGAAAGGGTCTCTGGTCCTTGAATGCCACGACAAACGGTCCGAGCGACCCGGGCTTGTCCAGGTGGAACGCTGCCTTTTTCACGAAGTCTTTCAGATCAGAGCTGTATCCATACCCCGCGGCATATACGAGACGGAGCCTTTCTTCGTCGGCAAGCATGATCGTTCCCCGGTCGAAGTCGAGGCGTTTCTGTAGCACCTCCATAGTGTAGGCGAGGAGCTCATCGATATTCAACATGCTGGAGGTTCCCTGACCTATCTCCTGGACAAGAAGGGCATTGTTGTACCGGGCGTTGGTCTGGTCCAGAAGGTTGCTGGCCGTTTCGCTGTCACTCTTGAGTTTTGAAGCGACTTCGTTTTTTTCCAGATGTTCCGAATAGGCGTACAATCCTGTCGTGAGGAGAGCACATGACACTGCCAGGATTGCCCAGTGCAGGGTCGGCAATATGAAGAAGAAACCGAGACACGCTATAATACTGAGGACGGTCGAGTAGTTGCAGATCCGCTTCCATATGAGTGCGGGGGTCTGTCTCCAGGTGATACTGTATGTGCAGGCGCTATCCCCTTTGTGTATGCAGGTGGAATGGTCAATTTCGGCCAGCTCGTTTGTAAACATCTTGGCCACTCCCTCAAATGATCCTATCCTGTTCTCGCACTGGTAGGGCTTTTCTACGACGCCCTCTTTTGGAATTACGGTCAGTTCGATCTTGTTACCGCTGATGCGTTTTGTGGTAAGTGTGCATCCACGGCTTACATGGTTGTACAATTTTTCCATCACCGTGTACGCAGTTGAGGGGGTGATAAAACCAAGCGCGTACTGTTGTACGGGCAGCCCGGCCTTGGAAAGGATGGAGTAACGGCCCGCTTCTCGAGCGATGTGGGGATTACCCGTTTCCCGGACGATAATTTCGTTGAAGCGGTCAGCCTGATCCTGCGTGATCCAGTGTCCCTCGTCCTCAATCTCGTACGGGGTGATCCCTGCGTATTCCAGAAGAGGGGGGATGCTTATCTCTGGATAGTGCTTGTTTACATACTCTATGTATATCTTAGCGATTCTTGTATTGTAAAGCGGAGCGTCGTTCATTTTTTCAGATACTTTCTGATGAGGAATTTGATGAGGAACCTGATCTTTGCCTTCAGTCGCCCCTTCAGGTGATCCAGAAAATCCCTTCCGTGCTGCATATCCATGATAAACATTATATACTGCTTTTCATATGATATGTCGTTATCTTCCATATAGGTATGAGGGTATATGAGAAGGGGGATTTTTTCAACCTCATATATCCCCGTCAGGCGGGCGACCGCGCTGGACAATATATCCCAGGGGAGCCCCGTCGGATCGGTTATTATGATCTTGATGCCGTTGAGAAGTTCGGAAAGATTCAGACCGAGATCCGACTGATTTACGATCAGAACGGCCTTCAGCTCATCCGCATGTGTGAGCGAATATACCTTCCATCTTCTCGTGAATCCGTTACGCTTGTATAATTCTTCTAGTGAATCGCTGTCTGACTCCGCGGTCCCGAGACGCAGGGCATCCAGGAGCAGTCCATTGGCATGATTTCTGTAGAAACGTTCAAGCTCGAACAGATCGGGGGGTGAGGATTTCTTCAACAGCCACCTGTCCGGGAGAGACCCCTGGGGAGATGTCGTTGGATAGTTCTTGTAGGCAAAGGTATCCAGTGAACAGGCCCGTGGGTTTCTGAGATGCCGTGCAAAATCGCCGAAGAACATATCCATGAACCTGGTCTGAGGACGGTAGTAACAGATCCAGTGGTCCATGTTAAAGCCTGGCAATCGGTAGAATCCCTCAAAGTAGTTTATGATCTGTCTCAACAAGGGGATCCCTGTATTTTTGTTGGTTCCCGGGTCCGGCCGTCCGGCAAGATGATGCACCATCCAGGACCGTTCATACGCCTTTACCATGGAGACATGGCCGTATATTTGTCCGTTTTTCTGATAGACCATGTGTTCGGCTATTTCCGGATTGTCCTGATAGAGTTTGCGGTACGTTTCCTTGAAGGCGTTTCTGTGGGATTCGATGAGACTGTACTTTGTGGGATAGAGAAAGCCGGTTTCGAAAAAGAATTGCCACAGGGCGTCCATGTCTATTTCTTCGGAGACGCGGATGCTCGAATCTACCACATTGCCCAGTACATTGCTCAGTTTCCCATACGCGGTAACATCCATATCCAGGATGACCATGCCATAGCGGAACAGGCCCTTCTTCTCTTTTCGACGATATACAACCTGTGCGGTGCACGGCATTGGCGCAGCGCCTGAACAGTTAATGTTGAGCCGGGGGATGATCATGCCCGGAACCAGGACAGATTCATCGTCCCGTTCCTGCACCGCAAAACCGGTAACGGAGATATCAAGGATGTCCCGCTGGACCCTCTTCCCAAAGAGGGGATGTTCGAAGCTGATGGTGGACGACGGTGTCAGGTGCACGCGGGGGCTGCGTATCTTTCTGCCCCTGAAGCGGTGGAACTGGTCTATCATAGGGGCGAGCACAATCTCCTTCACGGACATACTGCTTGTCTGGTCAATGAACCGGCAGGGGTCCGAGAAAACGATCTTTTGGCCCCGGCTGAGAGTGAGGGTAATCGATTCATCCGGGTTCAGCCAGTGAAAGGACCCCTCAAGACAGGGGGTAACCCTGATGCGGAAAGAAAGGGAGCTGAAATCCAGCAGTTCACCCCTGGCCAGAAACCCGCTCTGGCTGAGCTCGGCGGTAACCCCCTGACAGGCGAATCGTCTGGCTTGTCGTTTCCCAAGGACGTACCCCGTATCGGGCATCTGAATCGTAAAACGCTCACTGTTGATATTCAGCAGTTTTACCGGCACTAATGTTACCGACATGCCGTCATCAAGCACCAGATTCAGGAAACGGTGGTATTCAAACCCCGTCATGTTTTCCTTGGACCACCGGCAGGTTATCGTCTCTCCCATGCATGGCTGCGGATAGGCGTGTATGAAGATATCCTCTTCATACCGGGGATCTCTCAGGTGGGCCCAGAGGTATCCGTCGGTGAAATTAAGGTGATTTATGATATTGGTCAGCTTCCGCTTGTCAATCCTGGGAGCGGACTTGGGTATTTTTGTAAGATCACGGTGTTTAAACAGGGGTGGCGGCAGGAGAAACTTTTTTCCCATCTCCCCCCGGGTGCCGTGGGCGGCACCCTCCCCGGGATCCTTTGCGTTGTCCCCTCGTGCGGTTCTGGTGTCAGAAGAGTCTTGAAAACAACGATCTTCTTTGTCCAAATCGATCATCTGTTCTCCCCACATCTCCTCTTATCGTGCCGGCAGGGAAGATACCCTCACACACGTCCCTACCTTTATCTTGGCTTTAGCAAGTTGTATGCCAGGCAACCAATTGTTTTCTACTCAGTTTCAGCCGATTCCCATTCGGGGATGGCCCTTTCTCGCAATCTCCGATCAATCGGGACACCTGCCGTAATGAATCTATGGGTGCGCCCTGTATACTCCCTTTATTTTTAAAATTTATGCACAACGCCTCTTTTTGAAATGGAATCGAACCGGTGCCCATTTTTTCTAAGAAGACCTCTTCCCGGAGGGGACATCGGCTCCATAATGCTTACGAAACCGCCCAGATCCCGTGAACTATCGATACGACGCCACGCATACGGAGATACGCTTAATCGGTTATTTTCACCGCGTATCTCGCGGGTATTTGCGACGGCAGGCAGGGCCCGCCGAATCGTGCCTATCGGGATTGCAGGACCCTTCCTATGGTCAGTATTTCGGCCTCCTTTGTGCCTTCATACAGTTCAAGTATCTTGGCGTCCCGGTACCACCTCTGGACCGGGTACTCTTCTATGTAGCCGTACCCTCCGTGGATCTCAACGGCGGCATTGGCGCAGAATACGGCGGTCTGTCCCCCGTAGTATTTGGCCATCGCCCCCAGGTGAAAATCGGGTCTGCCCGTGTCTACCGACCACGCGGCCTTGTAAACGAGGTTTCTCAGGGCCTCCGTCCTGATCGCCATCTCGGTCAGTTTCTGCATGGTGATCTGAAAGGCCCCGAGCGGTTTGCCGAAGGCGGTCCTCTCCTGTGCATATCTGACGGATTCATCGAGGCAGCCCTGAGAAAGGCCGAGCGCCTGGGCGGCCACCATGATCCGTGTGACGTCAAAGAAGTGCATCAGCTGGTAGAACCCTTTTCCCTCCTCGCCCAGCAGGTTTTCCCGGGGAACCCTGACATCTTCGAGGGCGATCTCAGCCGTATCGGTGGCCCTGATTCCCATCTTGCCGTGGATCTTTGTCCTCGTAATTCCGGAGGCATCGGCGGGGACCAGTATCTGGCTGAACCTGCGGTGTGTCTTTTCGTCGGGATTGGTGATGCACTGGCACACCATCCAGTCGCAGACGGTCCCATTGGTGATGAACATCTTGCTTCCGTTGATGATATAGTCATCACCGTCTTTCACCGCCCTCGTTCCATAACCGGCTACGTCCGTTCCCGCATTTGGTTCCGTGAATGCGCCGGCGCTAACCTGCTGCCCGCCGCACACGGGGGGCAGGTATCGTTTTTTCTGCTCTTCCGTCCCGAAGGCGTAGACTGCTTCGCACCCGAACCCTGCCGCGACAATATTGAGGCCGATCCCCGTATCGATCCGGGAAAGCTGCTCCGTTACGAGGGCATTGCCCAGTATTCCCACGCCTGCTCCGCCGTATTCTTCCGGTACCCATGCACAGACAAGGCCGTTCTGCGCGGCCTTCTTCCGCAACTCGGGGGTATATCTTTCCTCCCTGTCGCACTCCTCCGAGACGGGGGCTATCTCCGCCTGGGCGAACTTATAGGTCATATCCTGCAGCATCTTCATCTCTTCGGGTAGTTCAAAGTCCATGCTCCCCTCCTTGTGTCCGTCGCATACCTTTATGCATAGCGCAGGGATTCCACGCACGTCTGCAGTATCGTCGTATACGAACGTTTTGTAAATACGACTTTAGTATGAATTTAAAGGATTGCTTTAGATAATCCTTCCCATTGTCAAGCCGGACAGCTTATCCCTGTTCCTTGCTGTAATCGTACACGCCTTTGCCTGTCTTCCGGCCGTATCTCTTTGCCCTTACCAGCTTTTTGAGCAGGGGGGCAGGCCGGTACTTGTCCCCCAGTTCCTTATGGAGTCCTTCTATCACGAGGAGGAGGGTTTCCAGGCCGATGAGGTCGGCAAGCGCCAGGGGGCCGATGGGATGGTTGCATCCCAGCACCATCCCCGTGTCTATGTCCTCCGCACTTGCGACCCCTTCCCCCAGGGCGAAGAACGCCTCGTTGAGCATGGTGCACAGGACCCGGTTTACGGCAAAGGCCGGCGCTTCATTGACAATGATGATCTCCTTGCCGATCTTCTTCCCCCACTCCTTCGCCGCTTCCAGGGTCTCCTCGGATGTTTCATGTCCCTTTATGATTTCCAGGAGACGCATGACCGGGACGGGATTGAAAAAATGGGTGCCGATGAATTGGCCCGGCCTCTTCGTAATGGCCGCCATCTCCGTGATGCTCAGGCCGGATGTGTTGGTGAAAAAGAGGCACCGGTCCGGCACGATCTCTTCCAGTTCGGCGTACACCTTTTTCTTGACATCCATCACCTCGACAATCACCTCAACGACGACGTCGGCATCACCGGCGGCCTCTTTCAGGTCCATGGTAGGCCTGACCCTTCCGAGGATGGCCTCCATATCTTGGGGTGTCATCTTTCCCTTGGATACGCCCCGGGCGAGGTTCTTCTTTATGCTATCCATACCCCCGTCGATGAAGCGCTGTTCTATGTCCCTCAGTGCGACCTCATAGCCTGCCTGAGCGCATACCTGAGCGATGCCGCTCCCCATGAGCCCTGCCCCCAAAACGCATACCTTTTGTATCTTCATCTCTTCCTCCTTACTGTATGATTGACAGCCGTGGAGAGATCCTTTACCCCGGCCATGGGGTCACAACGGGGTGCGACCCGAGACATGACCGGTATCGGACCTTCCGCGAGACCGTCATAGTGTGTTTCCGAACAGCGCCACGCTGACAACGCTCATGCAGGGGAATCCCCCCAGGTTGTGGGTCAGCCCTATCCGGGGATTTTCGATCTGCCTCTCACCGGCCTTCCCCTGGAGCTGTTTGTATTCCTCATAGATCATCCTGAGGCCTGATGCCCCTATCGGGTGGCCGAAGCATTTCAGCCCGCCGTCGGTCTGGCACGGTATCTGACCGTCAAGGTCGAAGAACCCCGCCTCGATGTCATGGACAGCCTTCCCCCTCGGAGATA
>CAZNBR010000121.1:0-7144 GCA_964571315.1 uncultured Syntrophaceae bacterium | reverse complement strand
CACCTTGAAACCGGACCCCGGCTCCGAAAATTCCCGTGCTATAGAGAGTCTCTTCCGTGCATCGCGCGAAAGGATCGATTCTTCGGGGATCAGGAGATATGCATACGCCTCCTCATTCCCCCGGCCGACCCGTCCCCTCAGCTGGTAGAGCTGGGAAAGACCGAACCGGTCCGCGCGGTTGATGATTATGGTGTTGGTAGCCGGTATATCCACACCGGAGCTTATGATCGTGGTACAGACAAGGACGTTGAAGTCCCTGCGAACGAACCCGACCATGATATCCTCAAGCTCCTTCGCCTTCATCTGCCCGTGCACCACGCCTATTTTTGCGTGGGGAACCAGTCTCCCGACCAGACGCGCGGTGCTGTGTATGGACCCAACCCTGTCATGGATAAAAAAGACCTGTCCCCCCCGCTCAAGTTCACGCTCGATCGCTTTTTTGATGAGATCCTCACTGAATTCGAATATGTGGACCTCCACGGGGCGGCGTTCCTGCGGGGCGGTATCGATGACGGAAAGATCCCGTATCCCGATGAGAGAGAGCTGCAGCGTCCTGGGTATGGGAGTCGCCGTAAGGGTCAGTACATCCACAAGCGCCCGGAGCTTTTTGAGTTTTTCCTTGTGGGCTACGCCGAAACGCTGTTCCTCGTCAATAATTACCAGGCCGAGATCCTTGAATCTGACATCCTTCTGCAGGAGCCGGTGCGTACCGATAACGATATCCACAAGGCCGGCCTGTATATCCGCCACGATCCTTTTCTGCTGCCCGCTCGTCTTGTACCGGTTCAGGACCTCTATGCGAACGGGGTAATGGGCAAATCGTTCGACAAATGTCCGGTAGTGCTGTTCCGCGAGGATGGTCGTGGGGACCAGGACCGCCACCTGCTTGTTGTCCATGGGCGCTCTGAAGGAGGCCCGGAGCATGACCTCCGTCTTTCCGAATCCGGCGTCGCCGCATACGAGCCGGTCCATCGGTTTTGAATCACCCATGTCGTAGTAGACGTCTTCGATGGCCCGTGCCTGATCGGGGGTCTCTTCAAACCCGAAGGAGGATGAGAATTCCTCATAGTCCCTGTCGGAGGGGGAAAAGCTGTGCCCGCTCATCACCTCCCTGGCGGCGTAGATCGAAACCAGCTCTTCGGCGATCGCCCGCACCGACTGCTTGACCTTCTTCTTGACCGTCTCCCAGGAGGTGCCACCCAGTTTGTCCACCTGCGGGATATGACCGTCGGGACCGATGTATCTCTGTATCTGGTTCAGCCGGTCCACTGGGATATAGAGGCGGTCTTTATCCCTGTATTCAAGGAGCAGAAAGTCGTTTTCGGCGTCACCGAACGTCAACCGCTCGAGTCCCCGGTACAGACCGATACCATGATCCACATGGACGACAGCATCTCCCTTTTCCAGTTCTCCGAACGACCTGAGAAAGTATCCCTCCCGGGCGCGGGTCCTGCGTCTCCTGCGTGTCTTTCTTCCGAATATCTCCTCTTCGCTGACGACGACCGCTCCCAGACCGGGGTACGAAAATCCGCTGGTTATCTTCCCCTCCCTGAGAATGAGGCATCCCCCCGCCATATCTGCAAGATCGGAGAGAAAGGGGCTATCCGACCGGCGAACGGGGAGGGAATATCCCTCCAGGAGATGTTCCATCTTCTGGATGTTTCCCTCCGTGCAGAGGAAGTTCACCAGGGCTCCTTCGCCGATCCACGACCTGATCCTGTCCGCGAGGGGGGCAAGGATGCCTTCTTCCTCCGTGTGACGCTCAAGATCGGCCTTTACGTCTATCTGCTCCACCTCAAAGGGGATCGGGCCTTCGGCCTGCAGCCGGTCGATGTATATCTTCTGAAGGTCTTCGCACCTCCGGGAGATATCGTCCCACGATGTCAGAAAAAGATCCTTTTCGAGAAAAAATCTCCCTTCATCTTCGGCCTTCCGGGCAACCCTGTCCGCGTCGTTTATGGTCTCCTCTGCGGCCTTTTCCATGACGCCGGGACTTTCACAGATCATCAACGTGTTTCCGGAAAGATACTCAAAGAGTGTATCCAGACCGTTCGTCCCGTCCCCGGTATCCAGATCCCCGTAAAACAGCGGGAGGAACTGCGGATTCGCCAGAGACAGCAGGTCATGCTCGAGGGTGTCGACGACCCGATCCCTCCGTGCATGTGAGGTCCCCGATTCATTGAACCGGGTCCTGAGGTTCCTCAGCGCCCGCTTCTTCGATTCCTCGGACAGGATCACCTCTCCCGCCGGAGGCAGGACAAGATCAACAACCTCCCTTATGGATCTCTGCGTCGCGGGATCAAACTCCCTGATCGATTCAATCTCGTCACCGACAAATTCCATCCTGAAGGGGGAGGGACACGCCGAAGGGAAGAGATCGACAATATATCCCCTCAGGCTGAATTCTCCCGCCTTTTCCACCAGGGGGACCCTCTGGTACCCGCCCTTGGTCAGCTTCTCCGCCAGCCGGTCTCTGTCCCTGAAGTCTCCGATTGAGATGGTCTCGATATAGCTTTCGAAGATCCCTGCCGGGGCAACCTTCTGCATCAGGGCGCTCAGGGGGGCAACCACCACGGCCGGCCTTCCCGACAGAATGCTCGACAAAACCCCCGCCCGCCCCGTGGCGATTTCATTCTGCCGGGAGATGGTGTCGTCCGGGGGAACGATCTCCCACGGGGGGAAGAGCAGGACATCCTCTCCGCCGAGAAAGAAGGAAATATCCCGGAAGGCATCAAGGGCATCCCCCCTGGAGGGGGTTATAAAAAGGATTGTTTTTTTTGTGTTTCTAAAAAGGAGGGAGACGGTAAAGGCCTTCGCGGACCCCTGAAGGCCGCAGATATCCACCTGATCGTCCCCCCGATGGATCTTGTCGATGAGCGCGCGGAGGGAGGAATCCGAAAATGCTGTATCTTTGTATATTCGTTTCCTCACGCAAAAAGTCTGCTTCTTACACTACCTCGATGCCTCCAGCATCCTGCTCAAGGCGAGGCTCGCGGGGACCCGTATCTCTTCGGGTACCTGTATCACGTGCTTCATCTCCAGCAGAGAGATGAGGATATCATCGAGGGTCATACGTTTCATATCCAGGCAGATCAGATGATCAGATGCGGGGATGAATGTCTTGCCGGGACTCTCCTTCTTCAACTGGTGCATGATCCCCTGCTCCGTTCCGATAATGATCTCCTGCGCATCGGTCTGGCGGGCAAATTTCAGGATTCCCCCCGTGCTCCCGACAAAGTCCGCCATTTCGATGACCTCCGGGCGGCATTCGGGGTGAACGGCGACCGGAGCCCCGGGATGTGCGTCTTTCGCCTTTTGTATCTCATCCGCCAGCAGGTTGTTATGGACGTAACAGAACCCCTTCCACGGGATGATCTCCTTTTCGGTAAACCGCGCGGTATACCGTGCGAGGTTCCCGTCAGGAACCATCAGGACGGTGTCCGTGTCAAGGCTGGCCACGATGCGCACGGCATTGGCGGAGGTGCAGCATATATCGCTGTGGGCCTTGATTCCCGCCGATGAGTTGACGTACGTCACCACCTTGGCGCCCGGATACTCTGCCTTTGCCTGCTGCAACTCTTCGACGGTGATCGTGTCCGCGAGCGGACATCCCGCGGCGAGGCAGGGGAGGAGGACCGTCTTGCCCGGCGACAGGATGGAGGCGCTCTCCGCCATGAACCGCACACCCGCAAAGACGATAACATCCGCCGTCGTCTCGGCCGCCTCCATGCTGAGGGCCAGAGAATCACCCAGTATGTCCGCGATGTCCTGGATCTCATCGGGCTGGTAGTAGTGGGCCAGCAGGATGGCGTTGTTGTCATCCAGCAGCCGCCTGATCCTTTGCTGTGTCTCTGTCATGCTCATATCGTTTCCTCTTCGTGGGGACCCAAGCATCTGCCTGCCCATAAATAAGGGGATTGAATATACCATAGATCATATTTATTCAAGGCAGAAATATTGACAAGGATACGGGTTTAATATACTAAGAGCCTTCCACACAACTCCGAGCCAGCCTTTATTCCCCGGAGCCAGGGAGTTACACCATGATAACGGTCAAAGAGGCATTGGACCACATTCTCGATTCCATAGTCCTCCTCGGTCTTGAGAAGACGGATATCCTGAGCGCCCTGGAGAGGGTTATCGGGGAGGACATTCATGCCCCCCGCGACATTCCCCCCAAGGATAACTCGGCTATGGACGGCTACGCGGTGAGATCGGAAGATACGGCCGGTGCCGGGGCCAAATCACCTGCCATTCTTACTGTTATAGAGGATATTCCGGCCGGATATGAGCCCCGAAAGACGGTGGTGTCCGGCGAGGCGGCGCGGATTATGACGGGTGCCCACATCCCGGAGGGGGCCGATGCCGTTGTGAAGGTGGAAGAGACTGCGTGCGATGACACCGACGTGAGGATATACGCAGCGGTCGCCCACGGTGAGAATGTCAGATATGCCGGAGAGGACGTTAAGACGGGGGATCTGGTTATATGCGCTGGAACGGTTCTGAGGCCCGCGGAGACCGGGATGCTGGCCGCCCTCGGACGCTCCTTCGTGAAGGTATATCGAAGGCCCCTGGTGGCGCTCATATCCACCGGCGACGAACTGGTGGATATCGATGACGCGGCGTCAACCGGAAAGATCGTAAACAGCAACAGCTATTCCCTCGCGGCGCAGGTGATGGAATGCGGAGGCATACCGCTTCAGCTTGGTATCGCAAAGGATACCAAAGAAGCCCTGACCGAGAAATTCAAGGCCGCCCTCCGGGCCGATATCATCGTATCGTCAGCCGGGGTGTCGGTCGGGGATTACGATTTCGTAAAGGACGTCATGGAGGATATGGGTATCGGTGTTGAACTCTGGCAGGTGGCACAGCGCCCCGGCAAGCCCATGACCTTCGGTTCCAGAGAGGGAAAACCGGTCTTCGGGCTTCCCGGCAACCCGGTGTCGTCGATGATCACCTTTGAACAGTACGTCCGGCCCGCGATACTCAAGATGACCGGGCATCAGAACATCTTTCGAAGAACCATACGGGCAACCCTGGCCCATGACATACAGAAGAAAAAAGGGCTTCGATATTTTTTCAGGTCCCGGGTAGGGAGTCAGGGAGACGGCTTTGCCGTGGAAATTACCGGAGAACAGGGCTCAGGCATCCTGAGCTCCATGGTCCTTGCAAACGGCATCATGGTCATCCCTGAAGATGCCGAGCTCGTGAAGGCGGGGAGTGAGGTTGTGGTACAGCTCCTCGACAACTCTCAAAACTTCACGAAAGACCCGGAATACCTGAAGGATTGACAACCGGCAGGGGAAAAGATAAAAATAGATTAACGATTCGCGCGGAAGTGCCAAGGTCACTGGTGGGCCTCCCGGACTTCAAATTCGGTGTGGGGCGCTAGAACCGTCCCAGGTGGGTTCGATTCCCATGCACTTCCGCCATAATTAATCGATATTATATCAAATTCTGTCCCCCAGATGTCTCCTGGAAGCTCTATAATCTTCCTCATATGGTGCCATTGCCTCTGATGGTCTGCGAGCATGATATTCGAGCCACCAGAAGACAGGGTGATGCTCTTTCGAAACAGCTTCGATAGTTTCCATCTCCCTCTGTTCAGTGATCTCTGTGATCGCTGGAGTAACAAGCTTATGCTTACCCTTTTCAGGAAAAGGAGACATACTTTGTAATGTGACGGCTTTCACACCAAAGGTGTAAGGCCTCTCATTGTATTTTCCTGCAATATTGAGTATGGATATAACCAAGCTCACGTTTGGGTATGATACAATTTTAAATTTAGAATATTTAATCGGTATTTTCAGGATGGAAAAACTAAGAAAGTCATTTCCAGGCTCAGTTCTTTAAAAACCGATAAAGGCAAACTGCTCGTGAGGGTAGGGCGCAAAGCCATGGGTCATCTATTTAATATGATTGCCAGGCTACCGAAGTTTTCTTTTTCCTCCATAATGTATGTTACATTTCCGATATTTCGAGTTTCCAATCACTTTGTCTGGAAGCTGTTTTCCAATTCGCATTTCGCATTGTAATTCTTAAGATTTCAAATAATTAAAAAAGAATACGATTTATGATCCATGCGTACCCGGTTAATCATCATATATGGCTGAAAAGGCATGGCGAGCGAACATATTGAAAGTGTTACTACTGTTTTAAAGTTTCTTTGTCAGCCCCGAGCCGGCTGCAGGGAGCTTCAAGCGGAAAGGTATTAGGGAAAATCGGTATTGTGGAGAAAAGAAAAACTCAAGCTGTACTGAGGAAAACCAACAATAGTATGAATAAACCACTGCTGCTGAATCAAAATTCGTCGTTGGGTTAGGGATAAGGAGCATTATGGAAAAGATCTGTATTGTGCGGAGGAGAAAAGAAAATATTCAGGGGGTTGGAAGAGGAGCAGGTGATATTGCCGATAAAGAGATGATGCCGAATCAACGTTTTGGGGTGGTTTTGTCTCAAGCAGTGAGGAGTGATATCCGTACACAGGGAAGGGAGACAGCTCCTGCTGATGAATTGGTTGGAGATCAGAATAAAATGATTTCATTTGATTTGACGTCTGATCAGTGCGAATTGATTCGATCCGGTAATTTCTCTCAGTATTTGTCGAGTGGGATATCGAGAGGTACGGCCCTCACTGTGCAGCAGCAGGAAGACGGACAAATCAGCTTAAATTTTTACTTTGATCGGGTGAATACACTGAGGATGCTTAAACCGAAGCATGTGTGCGAAATGCTGCAAATCAGCGGAGGTTTCTTGAGAAAGCTCGTCAAGACAAAAAAGCTGAAGAGCTATAAAATAGGCGGGCTCAGCCGTTTTTCTTTAGAAGATATCCTGGAGTTTCTTGCCAGAAACGAATCTCTTGGAAATTCAGAGTATAAAGTGTGATGTTACTTATAATTATTACTCAAATGTTTAACAAGGTAGATGAAGCCGGGGAGATGAGATGTTATGTATTATGAATATTGGTGTCTAAAAAAACCGCCGTTTGACAATGTTCCCGATCCATCCATGTATGTAGACAGTCACGTGTCGATGGAGAATGCTATAGCAGAAACCCTGTTTGCCATAGAGGAAGGAGGAGAAAGTATTGCAGTAATTGTAGGTGATGTGGGTTTGGGCAAAACCTTATCACTGCGTATGATTA
>CAZNBR010000120.1:0-7146 GCA_964571315.1 uncultured Syntrophaceae bacterium | reverse complement strand
GTGTTTCCGTCGTTTGCGGGTGTGGGCGAGCCCTTCTTTCGGATAGAAATTTGAGGCTATTTGTGAAATAGTAGTGCCGCTCATCCGTAACGCAGTTTGAGAACATATGATTCTGAACTTGGAACGATGAAGAGGAGAATACCCATGGAATTTCGACACATCATGTATCAGCCGGGCAAGGTGGCCCGGATCATTTTCAACCGGCCAGGGAACCTGAACGCTCAGGGCTATCTCCTGCTGGAGGAGGTGGACCAGGCCTTCAAGCTGGCCCTTTCGGATGAGGCCTGCGGGGCTATTGTTCTGTCGGGGGCCGGCCGGGCCTTTTGCGCCGGTCATGACTTGGGGACGGAAGAGCAGATACAGTATTGCGAGGAGCATGGTATGGCGCGGCCGCACGACCCGGACCTGCGGCAAAAGGTGGCGGACATGTACGAATTTTATGTGAAAAAGACCCTGGCCTGGCGCAACTGTCCAAAGCCCACCGTGGCGATGGTTCATGGGTACTGCATATACGCCGGGTGGATGCTCGCCGCGGCCATGGACGTCGTTTTTGCCGCCGAGGACGCCCTCTTTCTCCCGGGTATGGTGGAGTACTTCTCCGCGCCCTGGGATCTGGGACCGCGGAAGGCAAAAGAGATCCTTCTGGAACACCGGTTCATCACGGCGGCTGAGGCCCTTGCCTGCGGCTTTGCCAACCGGACCTTCCCGGCGGACCAACTGGAGGCGGAAACGCTGGCTTACGCGACCCGGGTGGCCGACAACTGTCTCGCCTCCCCCGCCTGGACGGGGACGATCAAGGCCGTCATCAATCATATGGAGGATACCATGGGGTTCAGCTCCGAGATTGAGGCCGCCTACACAAGCTTCTGTCTTATGTACGGGCTTGGCGCCCACTCGGCGGCCGGCCCCGATAAGGGGGGCTTTGCCCGCACCGATGTGGCCCGCAGAAACTTCGAGCTTTCGAAGCCCTGGCTGGTAAAGAGAGGGCTCTGCGAACCGGATGATTCCGGGAATTAAATCGATTTACCCTTGATAGCCGACCACTGCCGCCAGTTCTTGCACGATTTCCTTCAGGGCCATGGCCTGGGCGGTCGTCTCTTCGGCAACGGAGGCCGCCTCCTGGGCGCTGGCGGCATTTGCCTGGGCCGACTTGCTGATTTCTCCGATGGAGATGTTTATCTGTTCGACGCCCCGGGTCTGATTCTGGGCAACCTCAGACGTCGTTTCAGTAAAGGCGCCGATTTGCCCACTCGCAGTGCCGTAATCGACAAATTTTCTCATGCTTGTGTCCACAAACTGGTTGCCGCCGTTGACAACCCCGATCGTCTCGTCAGTGAGCGCGATTGCGTTCTTTACCGCGTCTGTGGAGCGGGTGCCCAGGTTCCGAACGTCGTCTGAAACGACGGAGAATCCGGCACCGGCTTCACCCGCACAGGCGGCCTCAATCGAGGCATTCAGCGCCAGGAGGTTCGTCTTAAAGGCGATTCTTTCGATCGCTTTCACGATTTTCGCGATCTCTTCACTCGATATCTTGATCTCCTTCATCGCCTTCTTCGCCTGTTTGAGCATGTCAAAGACCTCCATGCCGAGGGTCCACGTAGTCCCCATCATATTCTTCAGTGCCTGGATATCATCGGTACACTGCTGAATACCGAAATTGAGCTCCTCCGTTACGGAAGACGTTTCCTCCACTGCCTCCGCCTGTGCCGATGTCCCTTCAGCGAGGCGGATGCTGGACAGGGCGATCTGTTCGGCGGCTTCGACAAACTGATCGGAGGTCTCGGTGAGCTTCGCGATAATGTGGTTGATCGGGCGCGTGATGGAACGGGCGAAAAAGATCCCGAAGGCGAGGGCGATAACGATTCCCATCGTCGTACCGGCCAGGGCCGTTATCTTCAGCCATGATGCCTGGGCGTGGCCGGTCTTGCCGGCTTCTTCAGCCAGCCGCACGGTGAGGTCCGACAGGTCACGCAGAAGCCTCTCCGTCGTGCCGAACGAATCTGCCAGCCGACCGGCAAAAACGGCCGCGGCCTCCTCCCGCTTCCCATCTTTTGCGAGTTGAATAAACTTGTTATGTCCCTGCCGCCAGGTTTCCCATGCCGGCTTCAGGGTGTCCCAGATTTCCTTCACGTCATCCGTTTGAGGCAGGGCATCGTACTGCTTCCGGGCCTCTTCAGCACGGCTCCACGCTTTTCCAAGATTTGTGAACATCCGTTGCTTCTCGCCGGCGTTGTTCAATGATTCCAGGGTCAGAAGCGACCTGTCCATCCTCTGGATGGTTATCTGGGTTTCGGTCATGACCCCGATGCTGTAAATTCCCGGGAAGTGTATCTCGGAGATGTCTTTGAACCTGCCGTCAACCTGGGAGATCCCAAGCAATCCGATAAGACCGCCGATCAAAAGTATCAGCCCCATCACCATGAATCCGCCGATCAGCCTGGTGCCCAGTTTCAGCTTCCGCATTGCTGTGCCTCCTCCTCGCTCTGGCCGGGTATCGGCAGTAACCGCTCTTTCTCCTCTACCGGCGGAAGAAGCTGAAGGCGGGTGTTTTCATCGACACACAGGACCGGTGACGCACACTCCTCTTTTTCGCCGATGACGGCCGCCAGTTCCAGGACATATCTCTTCATCGTTTCGGATTGAGCGGTCATCTCCTCGGTAGCGGCCGCTCCCTCTTCGGCGAAGGCGGCGTTCTCCTGGACCACCCTGTTGATCTGGCCAATGACGCAATTGATCTCTTCAAATCTCTGGGCCTGATCACGGGAGGAGGCCGCTGCCCGGTCGATAATGGAAACGAAATTATTGGCAACGACGCTGTATTCGTCAAATTTGGTCGCGCCGGCCTCTATCAGTTCGCCTCCCTTGGAAATGGCGCTGGCAGCCCCCTCAATGAGCGTGGTCGTATTCTTTGTTGCCTCGGCAGACTGTATCGCGAGGTTTCGAACCTCGTCGGCAACGACGGCGAATCCGGCACCTACTTGACCCGCACGGGCAGCCTCAACAGAGGCATTCAGCGCCAAGAGGTTCGTCTGAAAGGCGATTCGTTCGATCATTTTCAGGACATCTGAGGTTTTCTCGCTCGATTCCTTGATACCCCCCATCGCCTGTGCCGCACTCTTGATATTGCTAAAGGCTTCCTTACGGATGACCTCTATTTCGTGGGTTGTCTTTTGGAGTGTGCGGATATGTTCGTGGTGCACCCGGTTGGCGAATGTCAGTTCTCTGATCACGGAAGAGGTTTGTTCCACTGCCTCCGCCTGTGCCGATGTCCCTTCGGCGAGGCGGTTGCCGGACAGGGAAATCTGTCCGGAGGCTTCGACAAACTGATCGGAGGCCTCGGTGAGCTTCGCGATAATGCGGTTGACGGGGCGCGTGATGGAACGGGCGAAAAAGATCCCGAAGGCGAGGGCGATAACGATTCCCATCGTCGTACCGGCCAGGGCCGTTATCTTCAGCCATGATGCCTGGGCGTGGCCGGTCTTGCCGGCTTCTTCAGCCAGCCGCACGGTGAGGTCCGACAGGTCACGCAGAAGCCTCTCCGTCGTGCCGAACGAATCTGCCAGCCGACCGGCAAAAACGGCCGCGGCCTCCTCCCGCTTCCCATCTTTTGCGAGTTGAATAAACCCGGCATGTCCCTGCCGCCAGGTTTCCCATGCCGGCTTCAGGGTGTCCCAGCTTTCCTTCACGTCATCCGTTTGAGGCAGGGCATCGTACTGCTTCCGGGCTTTTTCAGCACGGCTCAACGCTTTTTCAATATTGTTGAACAGCCGTTCCTTCTCGTCGGCGTTGTGCAATAATCCCGGAGTCAGAAGTGACTGTTCCATCACGGCTACGTTCTGCTGGGCCTCACTGATGATTGCGAGATGATGGATCCCCGGAAGGCGGTTTTCCAAAAATGACGTCAGATCACCACTCACATGGGAGATCCCAAGCGAACCGACAAGACCGCCGACCAAAAGTATCAGCCCCATTGCCATGAACCCGCCAATCAATTTGGCGCTCAGTTTCAGGTTTTGCAACATTAAGATCTTTCCCCTTCGATGTTGATAAGGACTCGTTTTTACCGGCAATAAATAAGAAAAGGTTCTCGGATACACTATCGGTTTATTTCTGGAATTCTTTAACAGTAGTGTATAGATATCGGTGTTATGCTTCTTGGACCGACACTCACACCAAAAACAAGGATAAACAACGGCCCCTTTTCAACCAATCCGTTTCCGATATAATTTGCTTTTGTCCCGGTCTTCTTATATCGTTCACCATTACAAAAAATATGTGAGGGGCGATATGACCGGTGTCTCCGTACGGGGGCAGGGCGGAGCGTATCGCAATTTGTTTTGATGGTGTGCTCCCCTGCGCCTCAAACCGCAGGAGGACAAAAAGACCTTCAGGAAGAGCTGGGCGCGACTGATCCAGAAGATCTGCCAGGTCAATCCCTTGGCTTGCCCGAAATGTCAGGGAACAATCCGGATACATCCTTTTTACGACCATCGGCGACCACACGACATTTTCCGGTCGTTATTTCATTAGACACACAGAACCTTTCTTGCGATACTACCATCGTGGGGAGCAACACCTTATCAACAATATCAGGCGTGGAATCTATGTAAACCGGGGTGTCAACCCTTCGCTGGCTATCAGGGCCCTGGCCGAATATGTGATGAGCCATATTCCGCCCAAAGGCGAACGGTAAGGGAAACCGGGGACAGCGGATCTGGTTTATAAGATACACGCATCCAATCACTGAAAGGTCTGGAGAAGAAGCGATGATAGCGTCCATTGAAACGATGAAAAACCTTTCCGTGGGGAATCTCTCCGGTGTATTTTTCGATATTGACGGGACTTTTACGGCACGAGGAAAGATCTGCGTACCGGCATTTTCAGCACTGTGGATAATGAGAGAAAAGGGGCTCCGTGTCGTAGCCATTACCGGCCGTCCCGCGGGGTGGTGTGATCACATCGCGAGGATGTGGCCGGTTGACGGGGTGGTGGGCGAAAACGGGGCCTTTTATTTCTGGTACGATGCCGAGGAGGGGAGGCTTGAAAAACGATTCCTCGATACCGATGACGAGCGGAGGGCGAAACGGCAGCGTTTGATGTCCGTGAGAGACGAGATCCTGGCTTCTATTAAAGGGGCCGCCGTAGCGAGCGACCAGGCCTACCGGGAGGCTGATCTGGCCATAGATTATTGCGAGGATGTCGCCCCCCTTGGGGTGAAGGATGTTGAGAAGATGTGCGCGATATTCAAAAAACATGGGGGAACGTGCAAGGTGTCATCCATCCACGTCAACGGGTGGTTCGGAGAATATGACAAGCTGAAGATGACGAAGCTGTTCGCGAAGGAGAGGTGGGGGATTGATCTGGATGATGAAAGGGATCGCTATCTCTTCTGTGGCGACTCTCCTAATGATGAACCCATGTTCAGATACTTTCCCAATTCCGTGGGTGTCAAAAACGTCCTTGCCTTCGCCGGCCGCATGAAATATCTCCCGGCCTTTGTCACGCGCGGGGAAGAGGGGGATGGGTTTGCTGAGATGGTGGAGATCGTTACTCGCAATCGTTGAAACAGGGGGCTTGACGGATCGTGACGGCTCTGTCTTATATCCGAGGCTTCCCTTTCGTTGGCCCGTTGGGCGTCAGTAGACCGCCTGCGTGGTCTCGGCGCTGAATATGTGCATGTTGTTGAGATTAATGGCGAGTTTCAGTTTCTCGCCTACCCGTATGAGTCTTCTTCCCTCGCTTTTGGCGGTGAACCTCACCCCGTTAAAATTCATGTGCATGTTTGTCTCGCCGCCGAGGGGCTCAACGACTTCAACCAGGCCTTCGACCTTCCAGTCGTCGGGAAAACCGTTTTCTCCATTGTCTATTTTGAAATCTTCCGTTCTGATACCCATGGTAACGGCCATCCCGTCGCTGAGCCGGGCCCCTTCTTTGTCCGGCACGGGCAGTTTCAGCCTCCCGTCAAAATCTATTGTAAAACCGGTCTCTTCACGGAGGATCTTTGCGGGCACCAGATTCATCGGGGGGCTCCCGATAAAGCCCGCCACGAATGTATTTGTCGGCCTCTGAAATACCTCGATCGGTTCGCCGACCTGTTCAATATAGCCGTCCCGCATGACGACGATCCTGTCGGCGAGCGTCATTGCCTCCACCTGGTCATGGGTTACGTATATGATGGTTGCCTGTACCTTTTGATGCAGCAGCTTTATCTCCGTTCTCATCTGTGTGCGGAGCTTGGCGTCAAGGTTCGAAAGAGGTTCGTCGAAGAGAAAGATAGAGGGTTTCCTGACCATGGCCCTTCCCATCGCGACCCTCTGTCGCTGGCCGCCGGAAAGTTCGTGGGGCTTTCTGTGGAGATACTCGGATATTTCAAGTATCTCGGCGACCTCGCCGACACGCTGTTCAATCTCCGGCTTGGGAGTTTTGTTGAGTTTCAGGCCGAAGGACATGTTGGAGAAGACGTCCATGTGAGGATAGAGGGCGTAGTTCTGGAAGACCATGGCGATACCCCTGTCCTTGGGGGCGACATCATTGATGAGACGTCCGCCGATATGAATCTCGCCGGAGGTAATCTTTTCCAGCCCCGCGATCATCCTTAATATTGTTGATTTGCCGCATCCGGATGGACCGACGAGGACTATAAACTCGTTGTCCTCAATATCCAGATCAACATTGTGGACAACCTCAAGCTTCCCGAATTTTTTGACAACGTTTTTTAAGACCACCTTCGCCATTGAAAACCCCTGGTGAATTTTTGTCCCGGCTGAACATCCTCAATCGCGTACAGGTGCAGAGGCACCTGTGAAAGCGCGCCCAATTTACTACTATTGTTTTAAAAATGCAATGAAGGGATATGCGATGCCAGGGGCACCAAATATTCTGAGAACTTTATCCGTAATCGGGGTGCCCGGGAAACGGGGATATATTCCTTGACTCAGTATTTATAAGGAATTACACTCACCATCATTTCAAGAGGTGGCAGGGGAATCAGGGCAGGCATTGTACTTGTTTCGTAACCATATCTCTAACAATGGAGGGCATGAATATGAAGATACGTAGAATGATTATTGTTGCCGCAATTATAGTTTTTACCAGTAATTTCCGGTTAGGTTTTTGCATATAAGCACCAGGCATTCTGTTCTTTGA
>CAZNBR010000119.1:0-7295 GCA_964571315.1 uncultured Syntrophaceae bacterium | reverse complement strand
CCGTACGAACAATCCGCTGGACAGATCGCTTCCTCCGGTCTTCTTCGGAATGACTCGCGCTCCGGGAATTGTGCCCTCGATGGCCCGGGATATCCGGGCAAGGGCATTGCTTATCTCCTGCAGGGCGACATCCCTTTCCCCGATGGGGAGGTACACGAGGTCGATATCAACGGAGATGCGCGGGAGATCCCGGACGAAAAAGTTAATAGCCGTCCCTCCCTTGAGGGCAAAGGAGGCTTCTCTGTCGATCAGCGGAATGATCCGCAGGAGCAGTTCGGCCTGTCTGAAAAATACGGTATCCATCACGCAGGTATTCCCTCCCGATCGGCGGGGACCGTTATCCGGTATTTCGCGTCATACCGGCCATGCGGTACGATCATCCGCTTCCCTTTCCCGAGATCGACCTTTGAGACATCCAGTTTCGATACCCAGGGGTGCGCGCACCTCTCCGCCATGTAAAGGAACAGCCGTTTCACCTTCACGGAGCGGCATCCCGCCAAGAGCTCCTGGACGATATCGGGACGAAGCGTGACCAGATTTTCCATGATCAATCGGGCTTCGTCGAATCCTACTTTCCCGGGCACGAGGTGAAGCATCTCCAAGGCCGCCCTTTCCGGCGCCGCTATCCTGACCGAAAAATCTCGCTCCTTGAACTCGGAAAATCCCTGTGCATAATCGGTTGGGACCATATTTGTACGGGTCAGGACCAATGTTACGCCGAAACGGTCTCCTGTAAACCAGGACGGTACTGTCAGCCCTTGGGGACCATACAGAAAGATCTTATATTGCCTCGCCGGCAGGTAATGGGCGTATCCTTGCAACTCGAGGGCAGTTTTCCCGCCGGCGTGGACGGGAAGGGTAAGCTGGCGTTGCAGGCTGTAAAGGGCGCCCAGCCAATCCACCGTGTCCCCGGCGCGTATATAGGCACCCCTGCCGAACGATTCCAGCCACCCGCTGTTTTTATATTTCACCAGCAGATCGCGGCTGAAACCGGAGGCATTCAGGTAGGAAGTAACGCCGGGCGTGCCGGGTATCCATTGGGTTATGAGACGGTTTATTTTTGTCTTATTTTCAGTACCCATAGTCGTCAAAAAACCATATTTCTAAACCATTGTCAAGACAAAGTTTAATTATATTGAATTTTGTTGACTTCAGGTCGTCAATTAGGAATATTAATAAACCTGGTTTTACAATTTTCCACGTAACTCCTCTGTCAGGAAAGGAACAAACAATATGGTGAAACAAGGTTACTATCTTTCGGAAGTAAAATCGGCAGCATCCCCCTCAATAAAAATCCGCCTTCGAAAGACAGAAAGGAGGATATGCTTAGTGCCGCCCCGCTAGCCTATCCTCACCGTGAGGACGTAGGCCGGAAGCCTTGCGTCTGAATAGTATCCGAGCTGGGGAGCCAAAATTAGAAAGCTGGGACACTTCATGGAGTGCCCCGGGTTTCTTTTTCAGATAGACCGTGTGCCCCCATTATGTGCCTCCAGATTCGGGGTTCACCACCTTAATCGTACGGCCGCCATACGCAACCGTCTGGCCGTTTCTGATCTTACATCGTTTCCGGTATTCGACGGTTCCGTCAACGCTGACCAGTCCGTTTTCGATTTCAATCTTTGCCATACCGCCCGTTCCACACAACCCCGATGCCTTTAACAGCTTGTTCAGCTCGATATAGTCACCCGAGAATTCAAGTGTTTCCATGCTATTTCCCCTGTAGCCCTTTCAGTGGTTCAAAGAGATATTCGAGCCCGTTCATTTTTATTTCATACACCGTGCGAAGCATATCACCCAGTTCGTCCTGGGGAAAGCCTTTCCGGGAAAGCCAGACGACATATGATTCGGGAAGATCCACAAGATGCCGGCCGGCATATTTACCGGAGGGCATTGTTGCCTGAGCCAGCCTCAACAGTTGGTGATAATCGGGATACACGGGCGTCCCCGATTCATTGTTGTCGGAATTCACGAAAGACTCCTGTACTTTTCATCATCCCGTATAGATCTTTCATAAGACCCTCTGACGGTGGGATTTCACACCCAAATGGTGACCCGCTTAACTGATAACATTTCTTATATATGTTAGAAGAAATCAACTTTCAATCAATAATAGAGGTTAGCCAATGGTACTTGCAACTTTAGCAATCGTTGTTCTTTATTTTTTTCTTATGGTGGAGGTGAGCCAATGAAACTTGTAACGTTCATAACCATTTTTTGTGTTCTTCTGGTGATGGTGTTTTTAACGACCTCCAGCGCGGGGGGTAACAGGAGTTCGTGTTCGGACGCTGCTCTGGCTTTGAAATTCAGGATGATTCAATAGGATTCAATAGGGACACTTCCTTGTTTCTTTTGTGCCCCCCTGTCTTTCCCATGAAAACAGGGAAGTGTCCTGATTTCCATCAATGAATAATGGAGGTGAGCCAGTGAGACTTATACTTCTCATAGTCATCCTTTATTTTTTATCATGGTGTTTTTAACGACCTCAACCGCGGGAAGTGACAGGGGTTCGTGTTCAAATGATTCTCTCGCTTTGCAATTCAGGATGGCACAACGATGATTGTAAAGCACTCTATGTGACCATAGGGGAAAATCAGGTCTTCGTTGATACCGAAAACGAAGAAAAAAGGAGAAGGGTTGTCGCCCGAATACCACCGAAGAACATTTCGGGCATGGGAAGTCTTTATTTGGATTGTGATACGGAAAGGGGAAGGCAGACATTAAAAAGCTGGGGCACTCGCATGGAGTGTCCCAGCTTTTCTTTTTAGAGAGACCTGACCCCTCGGTCTTTATTGAGGAGGATGGACGGGGTATCCTGCCGCCTTCCAGGCGTTGACGCCGCCCAGAAGGGCCTTGGCATTGTATCCCTTTTTTATATACGTTCCTGCCACACGGGCAGAGGTTGCCTCCGCCACTCAGGCGCAGTAGAAGATGATTTCCCTTTTTTTTGAAATATCAGGGAGCTTTGACAGGAATTCATTCAGAGATATGCCCCGATCGAGGCGCATATCGTTGAATAGACTGTCGTCTTTATAGGCGCATACGAAGAGCGATTCACCGGAGAGGGTCTTCTGCCGTGCCTCCTGGACGGAGATGCGGGGTACGGGTGTTGAGGTGCCTCCTCCCATGGCCGCGGAGGGTCGGAGGATATCCAACCCCGTTTCGCAGATAAAAAGCGCTGCGACGATGGCTGCGCCCCACATGAGGGGCCGCATGGCAATCTTTTTCATCATCAGCCTCCTTTTAACTCAGTGATATAAAGACGGCCATTCACGGGATGCGGGATGGGTTTCAGACCGGTGCGCGGAAGAGATGGATCGTCATAAAGACGAATGAAACGGGGGTGCGGTAAGCACCGAGCGTGTCTTTTTATGTGAGCGTGAACGTTCGCGTTGGGATTACAGAATACTCGGTTTCACTATGGGGGATAACGGGCGTTCTGTCAATTGTATATTTTCCAGACCTTTACGATAGACCTTGTGCCGTCAACCCTGATTTCATGGGCCAGCAGCTTGATGTGTTCTTCCTGTAACAAACACAAGCCCTCTTCAAGCGATAGGACAACATTCCAACCTGTATTCGATAACATTGATGGAGTCGTAAAAAGTCTTCTTAGCTTGTCATTTCGAGTGAAACGAGAAATCTTTAACCCGTAACATACTTAAAAGATAAGATTTCTCCCCATGGTCGAAATGACATATTCATCGAATTTGACTTTTTACGAGACCATCAACATTGATTGAAATATTTTGTTTTAGATTTTAATAATGGAAAAGGCTAATATACAGTATGATGTTGTTGTTTGTTACATTTACCAAATCAAAGCCAGTTCTTGTTTATTTGCTGGAGCCAAAGCATGCTTTTTTGGAGGGGATGGGGAATTTGGGTATTTATCATCACGGTAGCGTGGTTTTTTATCCTGATCGGAATCATGATTTCGTCGGGTTTTCATGAGCCGGACGATGCAAAGGCCGCAGCTGATATTGACCGCCTGTTTGCACTATCGCTGATTCTGTCAGCGGCAAGTGTTTTTTTACTGGCGCGATATAGGGACAGTACACCAAGTAAAGTTGTTGATCCGGCAAACGGTCAGATTCATTTGATTCCGCATGCCGACGAATTCATGTTCATCCGCATTAGATATTGGACACATATACTTGTAGCGTTTTCATTCGGGATGCTCATTAAGTCGTTTTTTGAATGAATAGGCATTACGGGCGCAGATTCGGTATGTCAGCCGGACTGATCCTGGGAATCGCATGGGGATCTGCGCCGGCCTCGGCCTGCAGTATCTCGGCTGGCTGGCCCGGGTAATTGATATGCTGGCAGCCATCTCCATTATCGGGATCATTGTCGTCGACCTGTGCTTTTATTCGGGTGAAAATAAGGGGATATGATCATGGGCACGGAAACAAGATCACTTCTGTCATGGGCGGCCTGCATGGTGCTGGTTGCACTTTTTGCCGTAACGGATTCATTTGCAGACTGGCGCGATGTTCCGGACGCAAGCCGGGGCCGCTGCGTGAACTGTCCGGACAGTGGCGGATCGGGCAGCAGGGATTCGGGCAGATCGACGAGCTATGACCCTGCCTACGAGGCATATTATCAGGCGTACAGCACAGCGGTAAACGTATACAATCAGGCCTTAAAAACAAACGGGAACACCAGGGAGCAATATCTGCAGGCCCTCGGGTACATTGAGGAGGCTCTGCGGAACCAGCCGGGCGATTCCAAAGCCCTTCGTTTAAGGCGCAAGGTGCAGGCTGCCATCAAGTGTAATGACGGCCAGGCTGCGGTAGAAAATGGTGATTATGAAGGGGCAATGAGATTCTTCGATGAAGCCCAGAAAGTCTACCCGGAAAGCAGCGACCTCTGGCAGCAAAATAGAGACTGGGCCTATGAAAAGGAATATGACAAGGCGCTTTCCCTGTTGTTCGGCAAAAGCTGGATCGAGGCGGAACGGCATTTTCGCAGGATTGCACCCAGGTACGGGGCTATCGCCTATTATTACCTGGGTATTGTGCTGAACGAGCAGGGAAAAGTCTCGGATGCGGAATGGTCCTATCGCCAGGCCATAAAGCTTGACCCGAAAAATGTGGCGTCATACTACAACCTTGCCGACATCCTGGATAAACAGAAACGCTATGCCGAAGCCGAGGCCGCTTACCGGCAGGCCATACAACTCGATCCCAAGGGTGCCGACATCATCAATAGCCTGGGGGTGGTGCTCGAGGAGCAGGGCCGTTATGAAGAGGCCAGGGCGGCTTATCAGAAGACCCTGGAGGTCGATCCGAAGGCGGAATATGCGGCGAATAACCTGAAATCTCTGGAGGGCACGATCAGGAGGCATGAGGAGGCAAAGCAGGATGCCAAGATGGTGAAGGGGATCCAGGGGAACATCGATGCGCTGATCACGGATATGAGCAAAAAAGCCGCTCCGGGCCAGACGCAGTCCATCTATCGCACGGTAAACGGCAAGCAGGTTGAGTTCACCATGGAGCCCCATCCGAAGGACGGACCCGGCTCTGCCGGAGACCAGCTCAGGGGTGCCACGGCTGCCGGACAGGCCGCAATCGGCGCGTCAAGGCCCGAAATATCCAGCGACAGGGCACAGCTGGGCTTCGATACGCCTGCTGCGCCTGCAGGTTCCCTGCCGGTGCTGGGTGCGGGAGTGGGCAGATCCGCTCCGGTGGTACCGGATGCCTTCAGAAAGGATCCTGAGATCCTGAAATATCAGGAGGAAAAGGAGGGCCTTGATCAGAAGTACGGCAATATGGGCAATGAGCTGAAGGCCATCACCGGCAAGATGGAAAAGCTTGCGGGTTTAATAAGCGGGGCCGAGAAGGGCCAGCTTCAGGTACAGGCAGCCAAGATCCTGGACCAGATGGCGGCGGTCAAGTCCGAAAAAGCCACCCTGGACGTCCATATCCAGGACAGAGTCCGGAAACTCACCTTCACCGGGGTCGATCTCACCCCGAAACCGGCAAAGACGAAACCCGTGACGCCTCCGTCACCTGCCGGAAAAATAAGGGAATAAGAGGAAGATAATGAAACGGGCCACAACAGGCATACTCCGCTGCTGGTTTCTTTCCCTGATGATGGTGTGGATCCTAAGCCCGCAGGTCCGGGCGGAAGTGCCGGAACTGAAGCCCATACCGCAGGATCTTCCGAAGGAAGTCCGCGCTTCCCTGGTGGAGCAGGCGGCGGAGCTCACCCGGGAGCTGAGCGCGCTGGCGGGGAGGAACAGCGATCTGAGAAGGAACTGCGCGGAGGTTGACGAAGGTTCTCCCGCGGCTGAACGATGCCGCCGGGAGCAGGCTGCGCTGGAAACGGGGAAAGAGAGGTATGTACAGGCCGCCGACAGATTCAACGGCATAGTGGATGCCGAAGTTTCCATTCACGAACTGAAGGCCCGGATAGATCGGGATCAGGAAGCGATCCGCAGACTGGGCTTCGAATCAAGGGCGGACGATTTTCAGGAATGGGAAAAGCTCGCCGACGAGGCACGCAGCCAGTTCGAGGAACAGGCACTGGCCTCGTTGGTCGATCTCCTGTTCGCCGGGGCGTCCGATGCCAACAAGGCAGTCATCACCGGGGCCGGAAGGCTCAACACGTTTTCCAGTCAGAAGCTCATCGGCAGGCTGAATAAAAAGGGCATCAGGAATGAGAGGCTTTTCAGGGTCATCCGGGAGATCGGCGCCACAAAGGGGAAGCCGGCAAGGGCAAAGGCCGCGAAAGAGCTGATCGAGGTTGTCGAAAAGGAGGGTGACCTGTTCAATATAGGGCAGGAAATCAACGGCAACCCGGGTGACATAAGGACCGCGGCAGAAGCGGCAACGACCATCCTGAGCTGGGGCCTGGAGGGGCCTCTGGCAGGGGTATTTGCAAGCGATGTCCAGTTCATGTTCTCGTCATTGTACAACAATTTTACCAGGCGTATGAGCCTGAACAACATCGAGCGGCTCACCATGCTGACCGAGCGGCAGCTCGGGGACCTGAACGCTTTGACCGGTGTTCTGAAAAGGCATGTGCGGGAGCTGCAGGCTGCAAGAGAGAACCTGGCAAACCTCAAGAAAGGGGGTCCCATGTGATGAGGCCGGTATGCAAAATGCTGGTTGTGGCACTGGCTGTCCTGTTCACCGTCGCCGGCTTCATGCCTGCCCGTGCGGCGGAGGACCCATTGCCAGCCGATGCTCAGCAGGCCTATGATAAAGGGCTCATTGCAGCCGAGCAGGAAGCCTGGGATCTGGCCATCAGCAACTTCACCCAGGCCCAGAAATCGGCTGAAAGACACCCTC
>CAZNBR010000118.1:0-7312 GCA_964571315.1 uncultured Syntrophaceae bacterium | reverse complement strand
TGGATCTTCAAAAAGGTGGATTTTCCGGCGCCGTTCGCCCCGATCAGGCCGTAGCAGTTGCCGGGGGTGAACTTGATATTGACGTCCTTGAAGATGACCCTCTTGCCATAGGAGAGGGCAATATTCGATGCGGTTATCATGGTCGTGTCCTTATAACAAAAACCACAGGGAGACTCCCCGTGGCATAGGGTATTTTCTTTCGGTTAGGAAAAGCAGGGCCTAAAGCTGCCCCATATGGGGACTCAGTTCAGTACTCGCTTGACGGGTATAAGTGCCTTCACGAAATTGTTTCCTTGCAAAAAAACAGGGAAATAATTTCTGAGGCACTAATCCTCTTGAAGGGAAAGGTTCTCCTCTTCCCCGTCAGGAATGATCTGTTTTTCCACCTTGCGCTGCTTTTTTTCCTCTTTTTTCTTTTTCTTTGCCAATTCTTTCTGGCGCTTTTGAAATGAATAGTTCGGTTTGGCCAAAACTCTGTCCTTATGAATGCTTCGTGTTGGGCGTAAAAGACACTGCGCTAAAAAAAGATCCCGCAGAATCCAGAAATATCAGGGAGCTGGCCAGTTTGAGGTTAGCCCCCTTTTTGTTTGATTGCGACAGAACCGGGATTTCAGTCGTTCATCTGATCATATGTCCCTCGAAAAACAACTCAGCCCCAAAAAAAAGCACTCTGCAGTTTACAAAACCGCAGAGTGCATTCTTTTCGATATCACTACTTCTTACAGCGCCCTTACATTAGCAGCTGCTGGGCCTTTCTGGCCCTGTTCAACATCGAACGTCACGCGCTGACCCTCTTGCAGGGACTTGAAGCCTTCGGCCTGAATTGCGCTGTGATGAACGAAAACGTCTTTTCCGCCATCCATTTCGATGAACCCAAAGCCTTTTCCGTCGTTAAACCATTTAACGGTACCTTCTGCCATAACGTGTATCCTCCTTTCTTAAGTTTTTCAAAGTCGGATTACCATTATGACTGAATAAAAAGGCCTCCAAAATTGTAATGGATATGGTGACCGATCTTTGCACTTTCAAAATGTCTCTCTCCAACTTGCGGCGTAACCCTACAGGGTTCTTTACCGAATGTCAAGGATTAAAATCGCTGACAACAGGATTAAAATCACTGCGCCCCTTCGACACGGGGGGAATCTTAATCGACGGTTCAGGACATGGAAGTATTTCGCAATCACCTCCAGGTCACTTGGGGCAGATTGCGGACGGGAATGCGCTGATAGGTGAATCGGGGGTATCCCACCAACATCGCCCCACAAGCGCGGTGAGCCGAGGGGAGCCCCAGGGCTTCGAACAATGGCGGATAGGCATTCACCGCATGGTACAGATAGCCCGCCCAGCAGGTTCCGAGACCCATGCTTGTCGCGTACAGGTCGAAAAGACTCAGTGCCAGTGTGCAATCTTCGGCGCCGAACCCCCACTCTTTGTCCGCGTGGGCAACGATGACATGAGGGGCGCCCCGTAAAACGCGGTCATAGCCTTCGTCCCAGGACGCCACTGCGCGGGCGAATCCAACTGATCGCTCTTCGCCGGGATTATCCCGGATAACGGTGCGCATCCAGTCGATGACCATTGTCGCCAGTTCCCTGACCAGGGCGGGGTCCTGCACCACTGTCCAATACCAGGGTTGTGCATTCTTGGCCGACGGGGCATAGCACGCTATCTTCAAGAGTCTCTCCAGGGTATCCCGCAGCACGGTCTTCTCTCTGAAGGCCCTGGTGGAACGCCGCGCGCACAGAAACTGTTCGGCCTGGCGGGGGGTAACGGCAAGCTTCCGCCTGATGGGGTCGCAGTCCTCGGGGCTCAACCAATCGAGACGAAGCGCCCCTGTGGGGCATATTGCAACGCAGTGACCGCATTGAATACAGATATCTTTAAAATCCGGCATTGGGGCTGGGTACTTCTGCCCTTTGTCCATCCGGATGATCCGTGTGGGACAGATCGTCGCACAGGCACCGTCGGAGATGCATTTTCCCTCATCGACAATAAAACTCATAATCACTCCTTGGCGTCATACCTGCCGGACAATGGTTTTTTTTATTCATCCGGTTCCAGGTGCGCAATAACATCTAATACCCGCGGGCCATCTTTCAGGAGGGCTTCTTTGACTTCTTCAGAGATGTTGTGGCCTATACGGACAGAGATTTCCGGGGCAACCAGGACATGGAGGTCGACATAGAGACTTTCGCCGCATTTACGGGTGCGTATGGCGTGCACGTCTTTGACCCCATCCACACCCATCGCTATTTTCTCTATCTGGGAACGATCTTTCAATGAAGCCCCGCGATCGGAGAGCTCTGCCAGTGCTGGACTCATGATGTTCCAGGAGACCTTTAAGATGAAGACAGAGATTATGAGCGCGCCGACGTGATCTACAAAGGCCCAATCAGGATTCATCGCAGATGCCGCGACGGCTATCACGGCCGGCACCGAACTGAAGGCATCCGACCGGTGGTGCCACGCATTCGCGATAACCGCCGTTGATTTTACTCGTGTGCCGACAATCACCGTCCAGCGATACAGGATTTCCTTCAGTATAATGGAAAGGGCTGGCCCGATAATGGCTATCCAGGCCGTCTGCCTGATATGAACTTCACTAATCTTCGTCAGGGCTGTATAGCCCAGCCCGAGTGCGACGAAAAGGAGGGCTGCGCCGATCAAGACGGTAATAATGGTCTCAATCTTCCGATGTCCGTAAGGATGGTCTTCATCAGGCGGGGCGGTCCAGTAGCGCACCCCCAGGATCACCGAAAAGTCGGTGGCCATGTCGGACAGGCTGTGGACGGCATCCGCGATAACCGCCTGGCTGGCGCCCACAAAACCAACGATAAATTTTAAAGCCGCCAGGGCTACATTAAGAAAGAGCCCGACCCAGGTAACTCTCTTGATCTGGGCAATACGATCGGCGGTTGGTTCCTGTTTCATCCTATATCGACCTTTTCTTGATCCCCTGTGCCTCTACGAACCTTTTTAGCTCTTCGTAAGGCTGGGCGCCAACCAGCGTGTCATAATTCATCGCAAATGTCGGAACGGCCGTGATTCCCTTTGCCCGCGCGGCGGCCCAATCCGCATCGACCGACGCCCTGAAGGCCCTTGTGGTGAGAACTGCCTGCGCCTCTTCGCGGGGGAGTCTGGCGGCGGCGGCCAGGTCCACCAGCACCGGAACCTGCGCGATATTCTTTCCCCCTGCGAAGTAGGCCCTGAAGACCTCCCTGTGAAAGGCCTCCCCCTTATCCTTTGAATCGGCCCAATGACCTAATTCCTGGGCCAGACGGCTGTTATAGGTCTTATCCCGTCCCCCGAAGGGCAACCCCAGATCAGCCGCGGTTTTCCTCAGACGAGCCCGTATCTTTTCCAGGTTTACGGGATAACCGGCAAAAAGATGTTCGATCAAAAGCCCCTCCTCCGGTGTGTCCGGATGAAGAGGGAACGCCCGCCATCGAACATGTATGAAGTAATCTTTTTTAAGCTGCTCAATACGCCCGGTAATGAAGTAGCACCAGGGTCAGACGTAATCGGAAAACAGCTCAAGCGTTGCAAGTTCTGACATCTTATCTCCTCAAGCCCCGCCTCTTTGTGAGGAGCGGGAACTCGGACCATCCTGAATAAACTAACGCCCCGATACTACCCATGCTTCAATAATTGTCAAGGAATTTTAGTGATGCGAGGCCACCGGTACGGGATTGGCCCTTTTTTTGCAGCGAGATGGGGGCAGATCCTGTTGCTCGGTATGGCTGTCCCGAAGAGGGTGCCAAAGACCGCCCTGATGAAGAATTTTGCAGAACTCACCCTCAAAATACTCAGAAAGGTGTATTGACCATGGTGAAAAATCCTGTCATCTTAGGCACAAATATAACTGCTATGTGCAGGTTGGTACGCTGATGTTGCCATCACCGCCAGAGAGGAGATGAAAGATGGTTATCGTGACAACCGTATCCTTCAACAAGGCAAATATGTACGAGACGGAAAGGCACATGGAGACATTTCCTTCCGTGCCCGGTTACATCAATATGATGGGACCATATATAAAAGACGTCAAATTTGGAGGGGGGATCCAGACTATCCACCTGTTTGAATTTGATGAATCCCGGCTTGACGAGGCCCGTGATTTCGTCGCTGAACGGATGAGGATTTACAACGAGATGGCCGATCTGACCTATTCAGTGGACATGTGGCTCAGCGTTGAAGACGTACTGAACATGACCGGACTGGATCGGGACCAACCCTACGCGTCGGCTTAAACAATCTTCAATATTCACGGCACGCGTTCAATCGATTCCCTGGAATCATCCCGCCGATATACCTTAATAATCATTGACAAGAACCATATCCTGCAATAAAAAGATCGCTTGACAGCATACGTGCTGCCAGTCTATCTGGTTGCAATTTTATTGCCTCAAAGACTTATAAGAACGGAGTTTCATTAATTTAACTGACCGTTTTTATTACGTCGGCGGCCGATAAAGACGAAATTTTATTGAACATCAGCGAGGAGTCATATTTTTGACGGGAACACTGGTCAATACGGGGGCCATTATTGCGGGCGGCCTGATAGGAGTGTCCGCGGGGAAACGGCTTCCCGGAAGAATCAAGACGATCATGGTGCAGGCGCTCGGGCTTTCCGTCGTGCTTGTCGGGGTCCAGATGGCCCTTGCCGTCACCGATCTTATCGTGACCATCGGCTGTATGCTGGTCGGTGCGATAACCGGGGAACTGGTCAGGATTGAGTACTGGATTGAGCGCCTCGGAGAGTGGCTCAGAAAACGGACCAGCTCGAGCTCTTCGACCTTTGCGGAGGGTTTTATGTCCGCCTCTGTTCTCTACCTCACGGGCGCGATGATGATCGTGGGCTCGATACAGGACGGCAGCGTCGGGGATTCGACCACGCTCTACGTAAAGTCCCTCCTCGACGGCGTGATAGCGATACCCCTCGCGTCGAGCCTGGGGATCGGAGTCGCCTTTTCCGCGCTTTCCGTGTTTGCCGTCCAGGGGAGTGTTACCCTCCTCTCGTCGCACCTGCTCTTTATGCGGGAACTGGCTGTTCTGAACGCCGTCACCGCCACCGGCGGCCTGCTTATTATCGGGATCGGCATGAATCTTCTGAAGGTAACAAGGATTCCGATAGGAAATTTTCTACCCGCGATCTTGTATGCCATCGTGTGGGCCGTATTCATGTAGAGGGGAGAATGAATGGAGATAGGGCTGATCGGTCTACCCAATTCAGGCAAGACGACGATCTTCAACGCGCTGACGGGACGCTCGGCGGAGGTCACAACATACACGGACGCAACGTCCAAGCCGAATATCGCCGTCGTGGATGTGATCGACGAGCGGATCACCCGCCTCTCCGAGATGTACAGGCCTCAAAAGACCACCTATGGGACGGTACAGTTTGTGGATTTTGCGGGGCTTGCGCGTGATTCGGAGGGGAAGGCATCCTTCCCGGACGCCTCAATCGGGATGATGAGGAATCTGGACACGCTGGCGCTGGTGGTAGAAAACTTTCCGAACGTCCTGGGGGAGGCCCCCGATCCGCTGGACGATATCGAACAGATGGAGACGGAGCTTCTGATCTCCGATCTGATAATCTGCGAACGGCGGTTGGAGAAGATCGCCCTGGCCCATAAGCGGGGGCAGAAGACGCCCGCGTCCCAGCTGGAGGAAAGTACCCTGCGGAAGATACAGGACTGTCTCAACGACGGCGGACGCGTCACGGACATAGAGATGGGCAGGGACGAGAAGAAGATGGTGAGCGGGTTTCAGTTCCTGACGGGAAAACCCCTCCTGATCATACTGAATTCGAGCGAGGACACCTTCGGGAAGAATCGGCAGATGCTGGACGAGATCGGGAAGAAACATGCCGTGGTCGAATTCGCCGGGACCTTTGAGATGGAGTTGTCCCGCTTGGATGATGATGAAAAACGGCTTTTCATGGAGGACATGGGGATAGATGGGTCGGCCAGGGATCGCCTGACGCGCTCGGCGTATGGGATCTCCAGCTCCATCAGTTTCTTTACCGTGGGAACGGATGAGGTTCGAGCCTGGAATATCCGTGAAGGCCAATCCGCCGTGGAGGCCGCGGGGGTCATCCATTCGGACCTTGCCCGGGGGTTTATCCGCGCGGAGTGCTTCTCATACGACGACCTGATTGCCTGCGGCTCTGAAAAGGGAGTCCACGACAAGGGGCGCTTCCGTCTGGAGGGGAAGGACTATATCGTCAAGGACGGAGATATACTCGCCATCCGGTTTAGTGTATGATCTCCCCGCCTCGGAGCTCCGGGGGGAAAGAACTAACCCTTCGCGGCTGCATAGGTGCTGGATACAATGATGAACGCATGCTTCCGAACAGCATGGCTGACGCTTCTCGTCGCCCTCTCTCTCATCAATCCGGGACTGCTGCCTGTAGATTCTGGCGGCTGTTCCCACGTCTTGGAAACCGCCCCTCCGGCAAGAATACTCGTGAAACCCGATTCTTCGAATGAGATGGTACCGGTGGTGTATGCCGTTCAGGCATCCGCGTGCCGCGAAGAGAAAACCGCGCGGGACACAGTGGAAAGGTTGAGGGGTAGGGGATACACGCCGGATATCTATTCCTGGAAGGACCCCTCGGGCAGCCTGTGGCACTCCGTTTTCCTCGGCGTGTACGAAGATGCCGCCGAAGCCGGGCTTGTGGCGCGCCGGTACCGGGAGGCGGAGGGCCTCCCCGTTTTTGTCAAGACCCTGAGCCAGTATGCCCTTGCTGAGGGAGGAGTGAAGGGGGCTGTCTCCGGTAAGAAAAGGGACGCGCCGAAAGGCCCCCAGGACAGCCGTGTTGAAAAGCCGGAGATAGCGGAAGAGGAGGACATCAGTCCGGAGTTTACCTACAGCGGGTTCATAGAGTTCGAGACCTTTCTCAATACCGGGACGGGCCAGAGTTTCAAGGACAAGAACAAGAAGAACGAGATAAGAAACCGCCTCCAGATGCGGTACGGTACCGACAATCTCTACCTCTTTTCCGTCTCGAGCATGTACCTCTTCCAGACGTATCTGAACAACCGGGCGGATGATCACTACTCCTATTCCAAAAAAGAACGGGTATCGAGAAACCTGAGGCTCTCCTCGCAGGAGGCCGAGCTGTCATTTGACGAATTGTACCTCAACTATGGCAGTGGAAATTTCAGACTGCGCGCGGGGAATCAGATATACGGCTGGGGGACGGCCGACGCCTTCAATCCGACGTCATACTTCAATCCATCCGATATGCGGGAGATACTTTTCAGGGACGACGACGAGAACAAGGCCGGGGTCCCCTCCCTGTCCGGGATGT
>CAZNBR010000117.1:0-7400 GCA_964571315.1 uncultured Syntrophaceae bacterium | reverse complement strand
AACGATCCTTTTTATTCACCCCCTTCGGTAACATTTAATATGAGGCAATTCGCCCAGGGCAAAATCCTTGAAGTGTTCGTGTGGGTATGGTAACTTACACCTGATCATCCCGATTTTCGAAAAGGATTCGTAACCGTTCAGGGAACAAAAGAAGAGATAAAATCAAATGGCCGGGAGGGTGCCGTATGGATGAAGATACGAGGACGTTGACGGAGGATGACAAGATTTACGATCTCGTGGATGTGATTGAAGAGAAACCCGACGAGGTTTTGCCGGCCGATACCCTGGACGACGAGATTGCCGACGTTGTTTCAAAGATTGCCGAGAGGATTGCCAGGGAAATGTTTCCCTCTATTGCCGAGAAGATTATACGGGAAGAGATAGATAGGCTGAAGGAGAACCCGGGCAAGTAGGTGCGCAGTCCCGGCGAGATGAGGGGAATATTTTTGAAAAACTCATTGTGTTGTATTGTGTCCGCAGTCCTGTTTTTCTTTGTGCTTTATCCGGTATGTGTGTATGCCAGCCGGGAGATTGTCGAGGTTGTTGAAACCGAGGGTACGTTTACCGTGTATGGCATTGACAGGGCGCCGGCACGGGACAGTGCGATAGGCGACTCGATGAGAAGGGCCGTGGAACGCGTGGTCGGGATGCTGATCTCCGAGGAGATCGCAACGGAGAATACTGATGCCCTTAATGACAATATCTATCCGAAATATCAAGATTATATACGTGATTACCGGATCCTGCAGGAGGGTTTGGAGAACGGCCTCTACCGAGTCAGGGTACGAGCCACCCTGTCGGTTATGGATATAAAGCGTGATCTTGAGAAACTGGGTGTTCTCACAGGCGAGTGGCAACCGGAGTATGTTACAACGGCAGTGATTGGAGTTGTGGTACGGGGAATAGAAAAATACGGTGATTTCAAGACGCTGAGAGAAAAATTGGAAACGGATATACGAGGGGTGGGTGCCGTGCATCTGCGAAGGATGGGATCGGGTGTGGCAGTGATGGATGTCGAGATGCAGGGAGATGCCTCCATGCTCGCCAACGAACTGCAATTGAAGGAATTCAGGAATTTTTCACTCTACGTGACAAAGATTACCCGGGATACCATAGAATTCAACATGGCAAAGGAGTAAGAAATTGATTTATAAACTAAAGGCAGGTGTTGTGCTATGCGTTATCGTCTGCGTCATGTCGGGATGTGCCTCCAGGATTTCCCATACCATTGTTCCGGATTATAATCAGAGAGGAATACGACTCATTGCCCTGGCGCCTGTTGACAATAAGACGGAAGACACACAGGCGGCGCGGCTTCTGAGAGAGAAGATACTCGAGGCCCTGTATTTCAAGGGATACCCCCGAATACCCCTCAGTATTATAGACGAGAAATTGACCGCGCACCATGGCCGGAACGCGGACGACAGTAAAGGCGACATTTCGCCGGAGGCTATCGGGAAGTTGCTGGGCGTGGATGCCGCTATGTATTGTAGCCTGCTTGAATGGAAGACCTCGTTCATCAGCATGTATGCACCCACAACGGTCTCTGTTTCATTCGAATTGAAAGATGCCGGAACGGGGGCGACTCTCTGGAGTTCACGATACAGCATAGTCGACAGGCACTATGATTTTACCAGGAAGAGGCTTGAATTAAAGGCATATCAGTCGTATGAACCGGCCATTCGAGAGATTATTGATGAAACCTTCACCAGCCTCCCCGATGGCCCTGATTTTGTGGGAAAGCCACCCCTTGAAAAGAAGTTTTGGAAATTCTGGTAGAGAAGCAGGACCATAGATTATGAACATTCCCAATATGCTTACCCTCATTCGCATAATACTGGTTCCGATCTTTGTTATCCTTATAATGGAGGGTTCTTTTTCCTATGCCCTTGCCATCTTTGTCGTCGCGGGTGTAACGGACGGCCTGGACGGATTCTTGGCACGGATACTGAGACAGCAGACTGTCCTGGGCTCCTATCTGGATCCGTTGGCGGACAAGGCGTTGATAATAAGCTCTTTTGTTATCCTGTCGATCCTGGAGATTATCCCGGGCTGGCTTGCGGTGGTTGTCATAAGCCGGGATTGCATAATCCTGTTTGGCGTGTCCGTACTCTTCCTTATGTCCGTTCCCTTCGAGATACGTCCCACCTATGTGAGCAAGGCGACGACGGTGCTGCAACTCCTGACGGTCTTTCTTGTGCTCGTGTCCAAATGTTTACCCGGATATACCAATCATATGATGATCATGACGTTATTTTGGGGCACCGCTTTTTTTACCGTGGTTTCCGGATTTTATTATATTTTCAAAGGGGTAAAAGTCATAAACAATTCATAGGTTTTTTTATAATATTTCTTGACACAAGAACGTTTTATTGTTACGTGATTTAGTCTTTTCAGGCCATAGGCACGTAGCTCAGGGGGAGAGCATCACCTTGACACGGTGGGGGTCCAGGGTTCAAATCCCTGCGTGCCTACCATTTATATGCATGTTCGAGGGCATCTGTGGTTATGGTGCCCTTTCTTTAGAGGGTCGAGGGGATAATCCCTCCTGATCTCGAGATGTTTAGCTTTTTAGGATAGTGCTGTGAAAAAGATTACGGTAACATTACCGGATGGTTCTGCTGAGGTATACCAGTCAGGAGAAACGGTCAGGGAGATAGTCTCTTCCCGGTGTGGGGGAGCCCTTGCGTCCGCCGTGGCGGCCAGGGTTAATGGTGGGATGGTGGATCTGAGTCACCCCGTGAAAGAAGATGCCTCGATAGAGCTTATTGATATATCCTCCACAGATGGGCGGGGTGTATTGCGGCACAGCATATCGCACATCATGGCCCAGGCGGTCCAGGATATCTTTGACGGTGTCAAGGTGACCATAGGTCCTTCGATAGAAGACGGTTTCTACTATGACTTTGAATATTCCGACACCTTTACTCCCGAGGATCTCCAGAAGATAGAGGAGAGGATGCGTGAGATTGTTTCCGCCGATCACCCCTTTGTCCGTACGGAGATGTCACGGGAAGAAGCGGGTTCCTTCTTTGAGAACAGGGGTGAACCTTACAAGGTGGAACTGATCAACGATTTTCCTGACGATGTTACCGACGTGAGCCTCTATAGTCAGGGGGGATTTGTCGATCTCTGTCGGGGCCCCCACATCCCTTCGACGGGGATGATCAGGGCCTTCAAACTCCTGAAGGTCGCGGGGGCTTACTGGCGCGGGGATGAAAAGAATAAGATGCTCCAGCGCATCTACGGTACCGGATTTGCCACACAGGAAGAGCTGGATGACTTTCTCAGGGTCATAGAGGAGGCCAAAAAGAGGGACCACCGAAGGCTTGGGAGAGAGCTTGATCTCTTCCAGATGAATGATGAGGTGGGCCCGGGGCTGGTGATATTTCACCCGAAGGGCGCCCTCCTGAGGACGATCATCGAGGATTGGGAAAAAAAGGAGCACCTGAAACGCGGGTACGATATAGTCATGGGCCCCCAAATCCTGAAGGTTGACCTGTGGAAAAAATCCGGCCACTTCGACCACTACCGCGAGAATATGTATTTTACCGAGGTGGACGAGCAGTCATACGGTATAAAACCGATGAACTGCCTCTCACACATGCTGATATACAAATCGAAGATACGCAGCTACCGGGATCTGCCCCTGAGATATTTCGAGCTGGGGACTGTCCACAGACATGAGAAGACGGGTGTTTTGCATGGTCTCATGCGGGCGCGCCAGTTCACGCAGGATGATGCCCATATCCTGTGCACGCCCGATCAGTTGAACGCCGAGATCAGGGCTATTGCGGACCTGGTGGATTATGCCATGGGTGTCTTCGGCTTTGCATACGAGGTGGAACTGAGCACACGGCCGAAAGACTCGATAGGCTCGGACGCGGACTGGGATATGGCAACTGCCGCCCTGAAGCTGGCGCTTGAGGACAATACCATAACGTATGATATCAACGAAGGGGACGGTGCGTTCTACGGACCCAAGATAGACTTCAAGCTCAAGGATGCACTCGGGAGAAAGTGGCAGTGTGCGACCATACAGTGCGACTTTGCCCTTCCCGAGCGGTTTGATTTGTCATACATAGGGGCGGATGGAGAAAAACACCGGCCCGTTATGCTCCATCGGGTTATCCTGGGTGCGATCGAGCGGTTCATGGGTGTCCTGATTGAACATTACGCGGGGGCCTTCCCCGTCTGGCTGTCTCCCGTGCAGGCGAGCATCCTGACCGTGACCGACAACCAGATTCCTCACGGCGAGGAGGTCTATTCCCGGCTTGTGGAGGCGGGGGTGCGCTGCGAGAGAGATTTCAGAAACGAGAAGCTCGGATATAAGATACGGGAAGGGCAGATGCAGAAGGTCCCGTATATGCTTGTTATCGGTGACCGGGAGGTGGAATCCGGAGCGGTCTCACCCCGGCAGCGGGATGGTGGCAAGAATCTCGGTTCCATGAGCATTGATGATTTTGTTGCTATTGTGCGCGAAAAGTCTGACAAATATGAATAAAAATATGGTACAATATAAACTTTATGCAACACTTTAGGAGGTGACACATAGTTAAGCATTTGAGAATCAACAAAGAGATCAGGGTTGACAAGGTACGGGTGGTCAGCTCTGATGGGCAGCAGTTGGGGATACTGACCCTTGCTGATGCCCTGGCGGAGGCCGGAAAAGTGGATCTCGATCTGGTTGAGGTGGCCCCGAATTCCTCACCGCCCGTGTGCCGCATCATGGATTACGGGAAGCACATGTATCAGCAGAGCAAGAAGACTCACGGCGCAAAGAAGAGTCAGAGTTCCGTTCAGCTGAAGGAGATTCGCATCAGACCCAAGACCGAGGAACACGATCTGCAGGTCAAGCTTCGCCACATACAACGCTTTCTCGAGCAGAACAACAAGGTAAAGATAACGATGATGTTCAGGGGACGGGAGATTGTCTATGCGGACCAGGGGAGGCAGATCATGGAAAATATAAAGGAGAGGCTGGGCGAGGCGTGTGTCGTTGACCAGTTTCCCAAGCGCGAGGGGAGAAACATGATAATGGTTATATCTCCCCCGAAGAAGTGATAGTTTTTATAATAATAGGACCGGGAGCAAGAGAATGCCAAAGATGAAGACACGCAGAGGGGCGGCCAAGAGGTTCAGCCTTACCGCAAAGGGAAAGGTCAAGAGAAACAAGGCCTATGCCAGCCACATCCTGACCAAAAAGACGAGCAAGCGAAAGAGAAACCTGAGAAAATCAGGTCTTCTGAGCAAGAGCGATACGAACGGAATCAAAAAGCTGATTCCCTATATGTAATGGAAGTTTGAGGGAGAGATATATATGCCAAGGGTAAAGAGAAGTATACATGCGAGGAAAAAGAGAAGAGGAGTGCTGAAGCTCGCAAAGGGTTATTTCGGGGCGAGAAGCCGGTTGTACCGGACCGCTACCGAGGCCGTTGAGAGGGCGATGAAATACTCCTACCGGGATCGCAGGGTCAGGAAACGGGATTTCAGGAAACTCTGGATCGCGAGAATAAACGCCGCTGCCCGTATGAATGGAATCTCTTACAGCAGACTGATAAGCGGGGTCAAGAGCGCGGGGGTTGATCTGGACAGAAAGATACTTGCAGAGCTTGCCATTAGTGATCCCGGGGCATTTTCAAAGATTGCCGGTATGGCGAAAGGCGCGTAGGTTACGTGAAAGAAGCCCTCGAAAATCTGCGGAGAAAGGCTGATGATGAGATAGATTCAGCACAGACCGGAGAGGAGTTCCTTGACATAAAGACCAGATACCTCGGCAGGAAGGGCCTCCTCACGGATCTCCTCCGGGGTCTGAAGGATGTCGCCCCCGAAGACAAACCCCTTCTCGGCAAGCTTTCCAATGACATAAAAAAATCCCTGCTGGAAAAGATAGAAAGGGCCTTGGAGCACATAGAATCCGGTGCCAGAGACAAGGCCCTGCGTGAGGAGCGGATCGACGTAACCCTTCCCGGAAGAGGGGTACGATATGGGAAACTCCATCCCGTCACACGGGTGGAGGGTGAGATATGTGACATCTTTGCAACCCTGGGATTCTCCGTGGTGGAGGGACCCGAGGTGGAGTTGACCTATTACAATTTCGAGGCCCTCAATATTCCCGAAGAGCATCCCGCCCGAGATATACACGATACATTCTATGTAACCGACAACGTTGTACTGCGCACCCATACCTCTCCTGTCCAGATCAGGACAATGGAAAAACAGGCTCCCCCCGTGAGGATTCTCTCGCCCGGCAAGGTATACCGGCCCGATTCCGACATCTCGCATACCCCCATGTTTCACCAGGTCGAGGGCCTTCTGGTTGACAGGGGTGTCACGTTCGGAGACCTGAAAGGTGTCCTTACCTTTTTTCTCCGGCAGATGTTCGGAAGCGGTACCCAGCTCAGATTTCGTCCCAGTTTTTTCCCCTTTACGGAACCGAGCGCGGAAGTCGACATACAGTGCGTTATGTGCAAAGGCTCCGGCTGCCGGGTGTGCGGCCACACCGGATGGATAGAGATTCTCGGAAGCGGGATGGTTGATCCCGAGGTATTCAAGACCGTTCACTACGATACCGAAGAGATCTCTGGTTTTGCCTTTGGCCTCGGCGTCGAGAGGATCGCGATGCTCAAATACGGCATATCGGATATTCGCCTGTTTTTCGAGAATGACCGGAGATTCCTCGATCAATTTTGACCGTTTTATACCTGATTGCTGGTGAATATATATGTTAGTCAGTCTCAAATGGTTGAAGGATTATATTGATGTGGAACTGACTCCGGAGGAGATCGCCGGCAAGCTGACGATGGCCGGTCTCGAGGTTGATTCCATTGACAGGGTAAGCCCCGGTTTTTCCGGAGTGGTTGTCGCAAAGATACTGTCCATACGGCCCCATCCCAATGCCGACAAACTTTCGCTGTGTGAGGTCTCCACGGGTGATCAGACCTTTCCGGTGGTGTGTGGCGCACAAAACATACATGCGGGTGATATCGTCCCCCTCGCCACGGTGGGGGCGACTATACCGGGCGGCTACACGATAAAGAGCTCCCGGTTGCGGGGGGAGTTGTCCGAGGGGATGCTCTGCTCCGAAGAGGAACTGGGGATAGGCGAAGACACGACCGGCATCATGATGCTGCCTGATAACCTCGCCCTTGGCGAAGATCTGGCGGTAGGGCTTGATCTGGATGATGTCACGTTTGAGATATCCGTTACCCCCAACCGTGCCGATTGCCTGAGCATGATAGGGATAGCGAGAGAGATCGCCGCTATGACGGGGGGAAGGGTACGGTACCCCGCCATAGAATTCGAGGAGAAGGGGGAGGGCATCGATGAACTGACATCCGTGACGATTCTCGACCCCGACCTGTGTCCCCGTTATACCGCGCGGCTCATAAAGGATATTG
>CAZNBR010000116.1:2976-7429 GCA_964571315.1 uncultured Syntrophaceae bacterium | reverse complement strand
CGGGCAATGGAGCATCCGCATCAATGATCAATGGCGCGTATGCTTCCGCTTCGAGGGTGGCCATGCCTGCGACGTTGAGATCGCTGATTACCAGTGAAGGAGAGTGACCATGCCGCGTGAAATACCTTACCCTGCCCCCGGTGAAATCTTGTTGGAGGAATTTTTAAAGCCGATGGGGATTACCCAGTACCGGCTTGCCAAGGAAATCGGAGTGCCGCAACAGCGCATCGGCGAGATCATCGCGGGCAAGCGGGCCGTGACCGCCGATACCGGCTTACGCCTGTCTCGCTTCTTTGGTACCAGCGACGGTTTCTGGGTCGGATTGCAGACCGATTACGATACGGCGCGAGCCAAAGACGCCCTCTCTGATGTGTTGTCGCGCATTCATCGTTTCGAGCCTGTTCATGTTTAGCCTCGTGGCATAACCTGTCATTCCACCCGGACGCCTGCCGGCGCCCGCGAACTCGGCGTCAGGTGTTTCAACAGCCCGGGGCTCGTGTGTTTCAAGGGAAGGGCGCAGGAGCGCTCGATGCCTGTTTTGCGGTGGTGACGCCTTGCACGTTGCCACGAGAGAAGAAGGAGGAGAAAAGAGCATGGCGACGATTGTACATCAGGGGATCAAGCTCGCGTATGAGGATCGGGGCGCGGGTAAACCAGCCTTCGTGTTCGTACACGGGTGGACGTGCGATCGCACGTTCTTCGCCCCGCAGGCCGAGTACTTTGCCCGGCGGCACCGGGTCGTTTCCGTAGACCTCCGTGGGCACGGCGAGAGCGACAAGCCCCAGGGACCTTATCCCATCTCGGCCTATGCGGATGATCTCGCGTACGTGATCGCGCAATTGGGCCTCGGCAAGGTCGTGGCCGTCGGGCACAGCATGGGAGGGATTGCGGTCTTGCAACTGGCCGCCGCCTATCCCGACTGCGTGGCGGCTATCGTCATGGTCGACCCAGCAGCCTTCGTCAGACCGCCCGAGCTGCGGGCAGGCACAGAGGCGCTTGTGGCGGCCATCGAGGCAGGCAACCAGGAGCCCCGCCGGCAGTTCATCTCTGACAGTATGTTCTTGCCCACCTCCGACCGGGAGCTCGTGGAGAACGTGACGGCGGTGATGATGGCCGTGCCGAGCCATGTGGCTGCCGGTGCCATGCGGGGCATCCTCGCGTTCGACGGCCCGGGCGTGGCGGCGCAGTGCAAGGTGCCTGCGCTTCACCTGGCAACTTCGACGCCGCGCAATCCGCCGCATCTCATGTCGCAGTGGCTGCCGACCGTTGTGAATGGCTGGACCGTCGGCGCCGGCCACTTCAGCCAGCTGGAGGCACCTGACCAGGTGAATGCGATGATTGAGGGCTTCCTGCGTCATCACGTCTGAGGCTGGCGAAGGGGGTTGGGTGGGCTCGGGTTGAGCAGGCCGTGCGACGGCCTCCTGCCGGAAAACTGGGGAAAGGATGGGGTATCCAATGGGGTGGAGGCAAACATGGCGGGAGCACCACGAAGGGTGGGATGGTCTTGCCGGAGAGCATGCGGCCGGTGATGCCGGACAGGCCATACTGGCGCTGCTCTTTGCGGTGGTATGGGTCCTTGACACCTTTTTCCTGCGGTACACAACCGGCCTCAACGGCTCAGTGCCGCTCGGGATCAGGGTGCCCCTGGGGGTTGCCTTCCTGGTTGTATCCGGCTGCCTGGTGCGAGCGGGGCTGTCTATCGTGTTTGGCGAGAAGCGGGAGACGCCGGGCGTGATCAGGGAGGGCGTGTTCAATGTCGTCCGGCATCCGATATACCTGAGCGAGATCCTGTTGTATCTCGGCTTTCTGATGTTCAGTCTTTCACTCGCCGCCGCATGTGTGCTGCTTGTAGCGATCCCGTTTCTGCACTTCATCTCGCGCCACGAGGAAAAGCTGCTCCTCGCCCGCTTCGGGGAGGAGTATGCAGGGTACATGCGGGACGTGCCCATGTGGATTCCGCGATTGCGGAAGAAGCTGCGGTGAACGCTGCGATTGAGACCTTTGCGCAGCTGCCGTTATTTGTCATTTCGACCGTAGGGCCTGCCCTGGCGCGACATCTTTGGGTGATTCCGCTGTCCATGCAAGCCAGGCCTGGGCCAGGGAGAAATCCAGGATTTCTCAGTCGTGAAGACTCCTTCGGAATGACAGAATGATTTCTCGTCGCCGACGCTCCTCGAAATGACAAAATTCAAGACTCTCCGGCTGTCCCCCCCGCGGGTCTTGGCGCGTCCGATCCCGGATGTGCCCCCGTTAACCAGGAGCACCTTCCCGACATGATTTGACAAAAAGGGAAACGGGCACATACAGTCCCCTGCTCGCTCTCTCCTGATTGAGTAGCAGTGTAACGGCATAATTTCAATGCCTTACCTCGTCAATTCGCGGCTTTTTGCTGTTGACACCCGCTCCCGTCCCCTGTTACAGTGATCGCGTCCCGGTAATAACAGGAATGGGGGGAGTTTTCCAGAAAACTCATCCGGTAGCAACATACCAGAAGCAACTCGACAGGCAACAGTTGGCCTCTCAATATGAACATATCATGGAAGGGGCATGTTTGGCATTGTGAGGGGGTATGGAGCATATCATTATCATCGGCGGCGGGGGCGCGGGGGCGGCGCTGGCCCATGATCTGACCCTGCGCGGTTTTGAGGTGTCCCTGTTTGAGAAGGGCGACCTGCTCTCCGGCACCACGGGGCGGCACCACGGCCTGCTGCACAGCGGCGCGCGTTACGCGGTACACGACCGCGCGGCGGCGGTCGAATGCATCGAAGAAAACCGCATCCTGCGGAGGATAGCCCCCCAGGCCCTGGAACAGAACGACGGCCTGTTCGTGGCCGTCTCACCGGAGGACGAAGCGTACGGGGGAACCCTCCTGGACGCCTGCCGCTCCTCCGGCATCGACGCGAAAAAGCTTTCGGCCACTCAGACACTGAAACTGGAACCGGCCCTGACGCCGGAGGTCAGAGGTGCCCTGCAGGTCCCCGACGCCACCATCGACGCCTGGCGGCTGGCCATGTACTTCTTTGCCACGGCCCGCCGAAACGGGGCGAGACTCCATCCATTCTGCGAGGTCCAGTGGATCGATACCCGGGCGGGGAGAGTGACCGGCGTGGAGATCCTTGATTACAAGACCCAAAAGACGAGCACGGTCGAAGGGGACGTGGTCGTCAATGCCGCCGGGGCCTGGGCCGGACGCGTGGCAGCGCTGGCCGGCATCGATGTCCCGGTTCAGCCGGGACCGGGGGTTCTGGTTGCCGTTGAGGGAAGGGTGACCAATATGGTGATCAACCGGATGCGCCCGGCTGGCGAAGGGGATATCATCGTCCCCCAGCGCGGGCTCTCCGTCCTGGGAACCTCGCTGTGGTTGACCGATGACCCAGATGACATGACCCTTCCGGAAGAGCACATCGGCCGGATCATCGAACTGTGCGCCCTGATGGTGCCGGCGATCAGAGAGGCTCCGGTCCGCTCGGCCTGGAGCGCTGTGCGGCCCCTGATCCGGGATGCCGAGGCGTCGAGCCCGCAGCAGATCAGCCGCACCTTCGAGTGCTACGATCACAAGGTCACCCACGGCGTGGAAGGGATCGTCTCCCTCCTGGGGGGCAAGGCAACGACGGTGCGGGCCATGGCCGAAAAAACCGCCGACCTGATCTGCCGCAAGACGGGGCACAAGGCCCCCTGCCGGACGCGTACAACCCCGCTGCTCCCCTGGCGTCATTTTTTCGCCGCGCCGCCCGGAGACGGCCCGTCGAGGAGCCTCACATGAAGAAGATACGGCTGAAGATCCGGCGCCACCGGCCAGACACCAAAACACCTTCCCGTTTTGAGACCTTTACCCTGACCATCGATTCGGACATCAGCGTCCTGGACGCGCTTGAGATGATCCAGGGCGGGCAGGATCCCACCCTGATGTTCCGGCGCTCGTGCCACCACTCCTCGTGCGGCACCTGCGGTATGCTCATCAACGGCGAGGAAAGACTGGCCTGCGTCACACGTATCTCCCAGCTCAGGGGGGGGACCATCACACTGGGACCCCTTTCCGGCTTTCCCCTCCTGGGTGACCTGGCCGTGGATATGACCCCCTTCTATAAAGATATTGATGAAAAGTGGGATTATCTGAGAGCCGCGGAAGACCTGAAAAACAAAAAACTCCCGGATGGTATCGAACGCTTTGAGCGGTTTGAGAACTGCATCGAGTGCGGGTGCTGCGTCTCGGCCTGTCCGGTGGTCGGCGAGGGAAAGCCCTTCATGGGGCCGGCCGCTCTGGCCGCCGTGAACACGGAGCTTCAGAAAACTGCGGGGGAGGGTGCCCGGATACTTCTGGAACAGGCGGGCGGCGAGCGGGGGGAGCGCCTGTGCAACCGGACACTGGCCTGTAGCCGCGTCTGCCCTACGGCCGTATACCCGGCACGTCACATCCTGGATCTGCGCACACGGCTGCGGGGCGATGGACAGG
>CAZNBR010000116.1:0-2876 GCA_964571315.1 uncultured Syntrophaceae bacterium | reverse complement strand
GGGTATCCATGCCATACGTTACCGTTCGTGATATTCGAATCTATTACGAGGTCCGTGGAACAGGAGAACGCCTCCTGTATATCGGCGGCACCGGGGGAGACCTGCGCCACCGGCCCTCCATCTTCGATTCCCCCCTCGCAGACCGGTTCGAGATTCTTGCCTATGACCAGCGAGGCCTCGGGCAGACCGACCGGCCGGACATCCCCTGTACCATGGCGGACTACGCCATGGATGCCGAAGGCCTGCTGGCGGCGGTGGGATGGGACTGCTGCTCTGTGATGGGCGTATCCTTCGGAGGGATGGTGGCCCAGGAATTCGCCCTCCGCTACCCTGGGCAGGTCGAACGGCTGGTACTGGCGTGCACCAGCAGCGGCGGTGCCGGGGGGACGTCGTTTCCAATGCACGAACTCGGCGATCTGACCCCGCGCGAAAGGGCCCTGGGGACGGTTCTGCTCAGTGATACGCGCCGGGACGCCGCGTGGCAGGCCGCTCACCCGCAGCGGCTCCAGGGTCTCGTGGATCAGGTGGAGGCAACCCTGATGTTCGGGGCGGATGAGCCGGGCCGAAGAGCGGGTGCCCGCCGGCAGATCGAGGTCCGCAGGGGGCACGACACCCATGATCGGCTCTGCAACCTCCGGATGCCCGTCTTCATCTGCGGCGGCCGTTACGACGGCATTGCCCTCGCCTCCAACCTTGAAGCGATACACAGACAGATTCCGCAGGCCCGCCTTGAGCTGTTTGAAGGCGGACACCTTTTTTTGCTGCAGGATCCCGACGCCTTCGTGCGCGTCAGTGCGTTTCTGCACGGTACACTTGATGGGTGATTGTTGGGAGGAGGGATAGAGGCGTTATCAAAGAGTGAAGACGTATCTGTTTTGGAGGAGTATTCGGGCCGCACCGTATGTATGAGGGAAAGGAGAAGCTATGAACATCGCTGAGCTCTCAGAAAATGAAATCGAACGATTCGGTGAACACGTATCCCTGATATTCGAGGATCATGAGATTACCAACGTTCAGATGCAGCGGGCCGCATCGCGCCTGGGCAACGCCTTAAAGGAACTGGGGGTCGGACGGGGGGACCGGGTCATCATACAGATGCCCAACTGCCCCGAGGTGGTGCATGCCTTTCATGCGGTGTACGCGATCGGCGCCGTGGTCGTTCCCATCAATTTCCTGGTGGGGGATGAGGAGATCGCCTACATCTACCGGGATACGGGGGCGGAGACGATCATCAGCAGCATGGCCTTTCTCCCGACGATCGAGGCCTGCCGGAGGGACGCCCAGGCAATCAAGAACATCATCCTTATCGACGAGGAAGTGCCTCCGCATACCCTGTCCTATCGGACCCTTCTGGAGAGGAGCTCGGATGAACTGAAGATCGAGGAAACTGCGGATGACGATGTTGCCGCACTGATCTATACGGCCGGGACCACGGGGACCCCCAAGGGGGTGATGCACACCCACTTCAGCCTCTATTCCAATGCAAAGATGCAGTTGGAGACCTTCAACTTCTCCCCCGGTCTGACAGGGATCGGCGTCCTGCCGCTGTGTCACTCATACGGAATTGCCAGCATGAATTACTGGTCCCTCCTCGGGGGCGGCAAGGTGGTTCTGCTCAACTCATTCGATATCGACAAGATCTTTGCCTCCATTGAAACATACGGTGGGAACATCATTGCTGCCGTTCCCACCATGTATGTCTACATGCTGCTTTCCCCCGAACTGGAAAAGTATGATATCAGCTCGATGAAGCACTGGACGAGCGGCTCCGCACCCCTTACCCGGGACACATGGGACAGTTTCAGGGAGAGGTTCGGTCATGAGATTACCGAGGGTTGGGGACTCACCGAGGCCGGCGCCAACAATGCGATCAACCCCTTTGAGGGGAGAAAAAAGATCGGGTCCATCGGATTGCCGATGAAGGGTGCAAAGATGAAGGTCGTTGATTTTGAGGGCGGCGAGCTCCCTTCCGGTGAGGAAGGAGAGATCGTTATCTCAGGCCCTGTACTGATGAAGGGGTACTGGAATAAGCCGGAGGAGACGAGCGAGGTGCTCAGAGACGGGTGGCTCTACACCGGCGATATCGGCTACCGTGATGAGGACGGATATTTCTTCATCACGGAACGCAAGAAGGATATCATCATCAAAGGCGGAGAGAACATTGCCCCGAGAGAGATCGAGGAGGTGCTCTTCTCCCACCCGAAGGTTTCAGAGGCTGCGGTCATCGGCATAGAGGACCCGATCTACGGTGAGGACATCAAGGCCTTTGTGGTGCTGATGCCCGGGGAGCGCGCCGAGGCCGGAGAGATCCTCTCATACTGCGCGGCGCGGCTGAAGACATTCAAATCGCCCCGGGAGGTTGAGTTCCTGGATGCCCTCCCGAAGAGCCTGGTCGGCAAGGTGTTAAAGAAGGAGCTGAGGAAACGACAGTAACAAGCCCCCGCTCACCGGAGTCCCGGGGCCAACGACGGAGGCGGACAATGGCAATAATGATCAAACGGGCGTATGATCCCCCCAGTGATGCCGACGGCCGGCGCCTCCTCGTCGATCGGCTCTGGCCCGGAGGTGTCTCGAAGGAGAAGGCCAGGATAGACTCCTGGCCGAAGGAAATCGCCCCCTCGAACGGGCTTCGGCGCTGGTATGGTCATGACTCCGAGAAGTGGAACGCCTTCAAGGATCGGTACTTCGCCGAGCTGGATGATAATCGGGAACTGCTGCAGGAAATTCTCCGGTTGGTACAGGAGGGAACGGTCACCTTTGTCTATAGTTCGAAGGAGCGGCACCTGAACAATGCGGTCGCTCTCAAGGAGTACGTGGAGACGTTATTACTCCGGCAATTAAACATGTCAAATGTCATGCCGGATCAAGTCCGGCAT
>CAZNBR010000115.1:0-7452 GCA_964571315.1 uncultured Syntrophaceae bacterium | reverse complement strand
AAATACCCTCATTTTGTTGCTTTTTATGAAAATGGAGTTAAAGTTGGGGTAAAAATTTCGAGAAAGTCGGAACGCCTCCCCGTCTTCACGCGTATCGACGCAAGTACCGTAATCATATTCATTCTCCTTATTATAGAATAAGACCGCTGAAACGGCCGGAGCGCCCCCTTCGCCGGTTCTTCTCCGACCACCTGAGCCTCAAACCGCGCCGGTCTTTTTATGTTCGCATAATTGATATGTTGTACTTCATTCCACCCCCTGAAGGTTACCGGTCGGGGATCTCCCGACGACCCTCCGCCATCTGACTCCGGCAAGAGTTTTCCGTGCAGAGAAACAGTATCTTGATCTTGTCGGACATGTTCAGTCAACCGGCATAGCGAACGAGGCGGGTACCCGATCCGCTTCTTTCTTCGTTATAGTCCGAGGTCGTCTTTTCCCAGGGCCATGAAAGACTTCCATGCCTCATCCATGAGAGGCCGCCAGTCTCTGAGAAACGGCGACGTGGCTTCCCGTTCCGAAACGCCCCGAACCCAGGTTAAATAGTGAAACATGAAAGCGGACACCCTGGCATTGACGGCACAGTGGACCCAGACCTTCTTACCTGCCAGTACCGACATGATGCCACAGAATGTTCTCAGGTGATCGGCCGTGGGTTTGTCGAAAGGCACCGGTATATGGAAGTACGACATCCCCAAACCGACAACGATGCTCCCCTCATCCGGGATTGCCTTATCGGAGTCGTGCATCGCGAGATTCACCACCGCCTCATACCCCATCTGCGCGATGTCGGCAAACTGCTCCTTCGACGGCTGGCCGGATGTCCCCACCTTGTCGGTGATCTGATAGTAGTTGAGGAGCTTTTCCATAATGAGATCTCAAAGGTTCATAACGCCAAGGACTCGCAAGGACAGGAAAGGGTGCCGGGCCATGAACAGTGCCGTGATGGCGGCCGTTGTCATTCCTTTTTCTTGTTCGAACTGATTCCGAGCACGGTGTACAGGGGGCAGAAACCGACGAAACTGGTTATCAAAAAGATGATAGCGAGTACGCCCAGGATAATGGCTGCCATACCGCTGATATTGCCGGTAAAGTACAGGACTGCCACGACTAGTGCCAATATCGTCCTGATACTGCGGTCAATGGTCCCCATGTTCTTTTTCATGGCACGATCCTCCTTCGTCACTCAATGTTGATGATCGGGTTATCCCCATTGCAACGCCCTTACAACGAAATCCTCTTCCGACACCCCTTTGATGTTCCCGCTCACCATCGCACTCCTGAGCGGAGGGTGGAGCGCCTCCTGGGTGAGCGAAACAGCCATGAGAGGGCCGTCAGCAGCAGTTCAACCACCACCAACACGAAAGCCGCCGACAAAGCCCCCGACAACACAGCCGCCTGGTTGAGGGGTATCGTGAACGAATAGTTTATATATGTTTCGTTAATTAATTCCCTATCCCCCTTCGCAATAATGAAGGCGGCCTTGCCTGCCAGGTCTGTTTCAAGGGAACGTTTCTCATTCTTAAATCTCAGATATCGTTCGTATATATTTCTGATGGGTTCGGCTTCATCCCTGTTCACCCTCTCTTCGCTTTCCTCGTGCTTTTTTATCAGTGCTGCCACCGATCCATTGTAATGCCTATTGGCTATTTCCTGATATCCCCGAAGGCTTTTCTCTACTTCTATGAAATGAGCGTCCAGTCTTTTCTCGTACTGATCAACAAAGTTGGGTATCTGTATTCCAAGTAAGATGGATGCACATGCAATCAGTATAAGTAAATAACGATATAGTACCCTCATACACCCTCCTTAGCCATTGCCTCCCGGACCAATGTGTCCGGCCATTATTATCAACGATACGACATACTCCTCAAAGAGGATCTGTTTTGTCCAAAAACACAAGACCCCGTCTCTGTGTGAGAAACGGGGTCTTGGTATAATTCATCCATAGCTTCCTCTCTTTGGCTGTAAAAGGAACGGACCCGATCATATATGAACGTAACACAAGGATAATACCCACGCTACGATAATTGTCAAGGAATTAAGTTGAAGCAGAGGCAGCGGCACCCTTTCCCCGGCATGGAATCTTTCATATTTCTTTTTTCACTTCGTTCAATGAAAAATCGTGACACGGATCCGAAAAAGCAGCTTGAAAATATGAGAGGGGACATGATATATGGGCACGGGTCGTATGGACCCATCTAATACCCCGTTACTGTTGTGCAATTGAATGGAAACAGCAAGTACCATACACATTCCCGGAGTCGGCGTCGCTCGCCTGAACAGGAGCAGGCGGGCGAGGCGAATGTCAATTTCTGTAGCGGCTTCGGGCGAGGTGCGCGTAACCCTTCCGTACCGCGCCACGGTCCATCAGGCGGAAGCGTTCCTCTGCGAAAAATCGACCTGGGTTGCAGCACATCGCCAGAAGGCATGCCTCCTCCGCCTCCGCCATAAAAGTCTCACCACAATCCGCAGACCTGTCTCACGAAAGAACGCGGAGGTTCTTCTCCGGCAGCGCCTTGACCATCTTGTCCGGGAATATGGCTTTCCCTGCAACAAGGTCTCTATCCGGAATCAGAAGAGCCGATGGGGAAGCTGCTCGGCGGATAACAATATCAGCCTCAACCAGAAACTTGCCAGGCTCCCCGACCGGCTTATCGATTTTGTCCTTCTCCATGAACTGGTCCATACCCGCGTGAAGAACCACAGCAAGGACTTCTGGCTGGAGCTGGGGAAATACGTGGGTGACGTGGAGACGCTCCGCAGGGAATTTCGGCAGTACCGTCTGGATCTCCTCTAAAGCGGCACGACAGGGGATACCCGCTCCGTCCTCCTTTTGAGGAAAAGGCTGCATCTCTGATGTATCCCTTACGCGTTGAGCCTTTTTATCAGCCAGGCCATGTTCGCGCCCAGCAGTTTCATGGTGCCGATCCCCTCTTCGTCCTTTTCGACATCCCCCTGTCGAGGCCGAGACCCATGTTCCAGTAGCTGGAGCCCGGGATGATCATCTGACTGATAAGAAAGAAGTTGTTGATGGTACCAAGGCGTGGATGCTGCCCGCCCTGCGGACGGCAATAACCGCGGCCCCCGCCTTGCGCCTGAACATATCACCGTTCGCCTTTGCCACCAGACCGGCCCGGTCGATCAGGGCCTTCACTTCGTGTACCTCCCTGGATAGTGTTACTGCTGGATGTCAGCTATTGCCGACCTTCAGCCAATCAAGCGCGGCTTTTCTGTCGCCATAGTCGAAATGCCGTACTTCGGCCCGAACAAAGTGGCCGGCAACCCTCGGCAGGATTGACAGAAAGCCGCTGTCCGTTACGGCCGCCACCTTTCTGATCTTCTGATGATGGTTCCTGACAAACTGTATATGAGACAGCAGGGCAGCAAAATCATCCCACCCCGGAAATGACCTCGCGTAGATCATCAGGCCGTTGAGTGTGCCCCTTTCTTCGATGTAGGGGTCGACCTCTCCGGCCAGTTTCTCAAAATCCGCCGATTCAAGACGACCCTCGGGCGTGACGATCAGTATGCCCTCATCACGCATCAGCTCATATTTAAGCACCCGTTTTCCACTCCTTTTCTTTATTACCGGTCTCCGATGGGCACGGAGTTCCGTTCTTTGTACCTCATGTAGGTCTGTCGGGAACGGCGAAGCAGCCATCCAGGACCGTCAATGCTCTCCCGCCACGATCGGGAGTTCGTGGTTCTTTCCTCCAACCGTCAGGTTGTCTTCTCGTCCGTGGAATGGCACCTCGATTCAATGAAACAAGCTGTGCAGTACAAAAAATTTAAAAATATTTTCAAACACATACCATGCATCTTTATTCAAACAGTCGATTCCTGTATGGTGCGGATGGGGTACGTCTTAGATATGCCCTGTCAATGGTCAATGCCTGATGCCATCATTTCATCTTTTCAGGCGGCCGCCGCTCGGGAACGTAGGTGTGGGGGATCTTCTCTTCAAGCCATTCCTTTGAAACATAAAGATTGCAGTAGCAGCTGCCGTGCTCCTTCACATCCGGGGCCCGGTAGACACAGGGGCAGATAATATCCCTGTCGTGCTCCCGGTCGCCGGATGCGAGCCTGCAGGGACAGGCCATGTATCCATACCGGTTCCTGTTGGTAATGAGAGCCTCGATCAGTTCGAGTGTCCGCTCTTTGTCCCTGCTGAAATAATACCCCTTTGCTTCCTGGGTTTTCTTCAGCATCTCAAAGAGCTTCTCCACTTCCATCATAACCCCAGGGCCTCTCGTATCTTTTCTTCCTTGAAACCCACAATGACTGTGTCACCTATGATAATGGTGGGGAAGGAACACTGCGGGTTCAACTTTCTGACATCTTCAAGGATTGCCTCTCGTTCTTCTCCTTCCAGCAGGTCCACATCGACAAAATCATACCGTACGTTACAATCGCCCAGGAATTTCTTCGTGGCCTTGCAGTGGCTGCAGGTACTCAGCGTATACAGCTTAACCTTTTTTTCAGGTGACATGATGGTCTCCTTTCTTCCTTTGCATTGGGGGTATGGGATCGCACCGTCACCTAGTCCCCGACTCCCAACCATATTCGTGCAATGTCGGGCGTCGCGAAGACGATGACATTCTCTTCCGAGTGAAGCATGACCATCCCTCTGTAGAATTTCGCGAGATCCCACGCGTGGGCATCATAAGGTGACACGACGAGGGCACAGCGGTGGGGTTTGGGGAGCTTTTCGACCTCTTTCCTTATTCGGAGGACTTCCGACATGTCGTCAATTGTGATATTGTCGCAGGCTCCGTGTTTGATCTCAAACAACTCGGAAACCGGTGCCTTGATGCGATCGTCAATCGCGTGGGTCACCTCATATTCAATAAACTCCTCGCTCGTGACCGGGGCAGTGGCAACGGTATGGATGTAATGACCGCCATCGAGAATATCATACGTGATCGGCATGCGTTCCTCCTTTTTCAACCCGATATCCGGGTCATTGTGTTTCCCCCCGAAACACACAACCCCGCCTCTGTGTAAGAGATGGGGTTGTGGTGTCATCCGTCCATAGTCTCCTCTTTCCGCTGTTCAAAGAAGTAAACCCGGCTATAAATCCTGTATAAGTGAGCGCAACGTCTGGATAATACGATTTTTACAGAAATTGTCAAGAAATTTAAGGAACTGCGACCATTAGGGGACGGCCGCCGCGCAAATATTTTCTTGTGCATCTGACCGCCGATGTAGTAGCTTTTCGGCATCGGTCTGTTTCGTCTTTCCATCAGTCACGTTCCGCCCTTTTCGATTGAAGGGAAAAATTATGCGGCTGCTTCTTGTTGAAGATGACATCAAAATAGCCTCCTTCGTTATAAAGGGCTTCGAAGCAGGGGGATATGCCATCGACCATGCCGCGGACGGTGAGGAAGGACTGCATCTGGCACTTTCAGAACCATATGATGCCGCCATTGTCGATGTCATGCTTCCAAAACTGGATGGCCTTGCCCTTATAGAGAAGATGAGAGATGCACGGGTAGCCACCCCTGTCATCATACTGAGCGCCAGGAGTTCCGTAGACGACAGGATCAAGGGCCTGCAGAAGGGAAGTGACGATTATCTTACGAAACCTTTTGCCTTCTCTGAGCTTCTCGCCCGCATCCAGGCCCTTATCAGGAGGGCCAGTGGAGCGACAGAGCCGACACGACTCGTCTTCAGAGACCTTTCCATGGATCTGATTAAGAGAGATGTTGAACGCAGCGGGCAGAAGATAGAACTCCAGCCCCTTGAATTTTCCCTCCTGGAGTATCTTATGCGCAATGCCGAGAGGGTGGTTTCAAAGACAATGATTATGGAACACGTGTGGGATTACAATTTCGATCCCATGACAAATGTGGTGGAGGCCCGTATAAGCCGGCTCAGGGACAAAATAGACAGGGGCTTCCCGGAGAAACTGATTCATACCATACGCGGGGTCGGTTATGTCCTTAAAAAAAATAATTAATCTCCGCCACACCCTGGCCTTCCGCCTGACCCTCTGGTATACGGGCGTTTTTACCGTTATCGCCTTCTTAACAATTTCCCTCTTTTATTTGCTCGCCACAAACGTCATTCAGCGCCAGACTGACGAAGACCTCCTGAACCAGATGAGAAAATTTTCATCACTGATAGCCGCGGAGGGCGTGGGCGCGGGTCAACGTGTGGCCATCATTGAATCCCAGGCGGGAGGCGTCAAGAAGGTGTTCTTCCGTTTCCTCCACAGTAACGGGCAGGTCTTCTCATCGTCGAACATGGATTACTGGCAGGACATCGATATCAACTACGGGATAATACAACGTCTAATTCAGGGAGATGCTCCGGTCTTCGAGTCGATTACCCTGCCCGAACGCAATCACGAAATAAGGGTCCTGTATGGCGTCATAGCCCCGGGCGTCATACTCCAGGTGGGCCAGTCAATGGAGGAATACGGCAGGATACTCTCCGTATTCAAGAGGATATTTATCGGGGCGGTGACTTTTCTTATTGCTCTTGCCGCCCTGGTGGGGTGGTTTATGGCGAGGCACGCCCTCTCCGGTGTTGAGGCGGTAACGAGAACGGCTCAGATGATATCGAGAGATGCCCTCGACATGCGGGTTCCCGTTAAACCGCGCGGGGACGAGATAGATGAGCTGGCAAATACGTTCAACGAAATGCTCAATCGTATCGAAAAGTTAGTCACAAGTATGAAAGAGATGAGCGACAGCATCGCCCACGACCTGAAAACCCCGGTAACCAGAATTCGTGGCATCGCCGAAATAACCCTTACGACGGAAACCTGTCAGGCAGAATACGAGACCATGACGGCAAGTATAATCGAGGAGTGCGACCGCCTTCTCGACATGATCAGCACGATGCTTGTCATATCGCGGTTTGAAGCGGGTCTAGGCGACCTTGAGAAGAACGAGGTAGACCTGGCCGGGATTGTCAAGGGTGCCTGTGAAATCTTCCGCCCCCTTGCGGAAGATAAAAAGCTCTCCATTGATTGCCGCACGCCTGAATTTCTGGATTACACCGGTGATGCAGATATGCTCCAGCGGTTGATTTCGAATCTTCTTGATAACGCCATCAAGTACACTCCTTCCGGTGGAAAGGTGACGATCGTTCTGGAAAAGCGAAACGATAACGGAATGATTCTGACGGTGGGTGACACGGGTGCTGGAATCGCGGAAGCGGAGATCGCTCATATCTTCGAACGCTTTTACCGGGGTGATGAGAGCAGATCCACGGAAGGAACCGGGCTGGGGCTCAGTCTCGCCAGGGCTATAGCCAGGGCGCACGGTGGCGACATAACCGTGGAAAGCGACCCAGGACAAGGGAGCATTTTTACCGTTACACTGTGAGACCTCCTCAAACTCCCCTCGAACTTTATTTTACAATTAACATGGCATGAAATCCATCTGCGATCAGTAATTTCCGGTTAGGTTTTTGCATATAAGCACCAGGCATTCTGTTCTTTGA
>CAZNBR010000114.1:0-7461 GCA_964571315.1 uncultured Syntrophaceae bacterium | reverse complement strand
GATCATGGCGCTCGTGACACAGGATGCGCGGACGAAGGGGGTGGACAGCTCCGACCCCTCGGGGGCGGCTCGGGAGGCGGCAATGCGTCTGAACGAAAATACGGGCAGCGTCGTCTGCGTAAGCGGACAGGTGGATTATATCGTGGACAGGGGAGGCGTGATACGGGTCGAAAACGGCCACCCGATGATGGCACGGGTGACCGGTCTGGGCTGCACGGCCACCGCCCTGTGCGGGGCCTTTGCCGCCGTCAATCCCTTCTTTCAGGTTGCGGCCGCGGGGGCCATGGCGGTGATGGGTATAGCCGGGGAGATCGCTGCCGAAAGTTCCGAAGGGCCGGGGAGCCTGCAGGTCGGCTTTCTGGACGCCCTCTTTCGCCTGTCCGAAGAGGACCTGAAGGAACGTATCAGGATAGGAGCGGACTCATGAAGGGATTATACCTGGTCACCGACCGCGGCCTGTGCGGCGGAAGAGCGCTTGAGGATGTGGTGCTGCGATCCGTGAAGGGGGGCGCCCGGTATGTGCAGATACGCGAGAAGGATCAGTCCACCCGGGATTTCATCGAAGAGGCCCTGAGGATCAAGGAGATCCTCGCGCCCTTCCGCGTCCCCCTGATCATAAATGACCGCGTTGATGTGGCGCTCGCGATCAAGGCCGAGGGGGTGCATGTGGGGCAGGACGACATGCCCTATACGATGGCGCGCTTGCTCATGGGCCCGAGCGCGATCGTCGGCCTGTCGGTGGAGACATGGGAGGATGTCGAAAAGGCTGAGACCCTCGACTGCGATTACATCGGCGTCAGCCCCGTCTTTGAAACGCCCACGAAGACCGACACGAAGGGCGCCTGGGGGCTGGACGGCCTGGCAAGGATCAGGGCCTTTTCGCGCCACCGGCTCGTTGCCATCGGGGGGATCAATGCCTCCAACGCGGCGCAGGTGGCGGCCGCGGGGGCCGACTGTCTTGCCGTGGTCTCCGGCATATGCGCCGCGGACGACCCCGAAGCGGCATCGAGAGAACTTGCCGGCCTGATAGAGAGATAAGGTTCGATCGGTGGATTGTGCGATGATTGAGAAGCTGGTCATATTCGATTATTCGGGGACCCTCAGCCCGGAGGCCGTCAGGTTCGCGGATGATGACAACCTGACGAAGGCGCTGGAGCAGAGCGGCCTCGCGGCCCTGGGTGTCGCGGACCCGGAGACGTTCTGGAACGAGATCGTCAACCCGACCTGGCAGGAGGGGAGCACCACCCCCGTCGGCTACGGGGAGGTCATCTTCCGGAGGATCAAAGAGGCGTTCTCCCCGGCGGTCTCGGACGACCGGATACGAAACAGCGCCGCGCGCTTTGTCGACAGCTACCTTACGCACTCCCCCGTTAACGGCCGGTGGCACCCCACCCTGGAAAAACTGAGCGAACAGCCCTCCGTCATAACGGTGATCGCCACCGACCACTATGCGGAAGCGACCGGGTATATCGTTCGATACCTCGGTGAAATGGGCGTCGCCGCGATGCCGCTGAAGGATTCCCCCGGCGCGGTACCCTTTGTCGTCGCCAATTCTGCCGACATGGGCGCGCACAAGGCCGATCGCGCGTTCTGGGAGACCCTCAGAAATGCTCTGGGGTTGGATGCGCTGCGCAGCATCCTGATCGTTGACGACTTCGGATTCAATGAAGAGGCCGGGGACAGCTACGCGGATCGCCGGAAGGTGGAAGACAGAAAGGACGCGACCCTTGGCCTTCTGGAGGGAGTATTCGACGTCCCGGTATATAGCGTCTCTTTTATGTGGGAGCGCGGCGGCGATATTGAGAAGGATGAAAAGGCCCGCGGCGATCTCATCGCGCGGGCGTCCGAGGAAATAGAAGGGTGGCTAAAGTAGCGTGCCCTCTCTGTGGGGTACAGAGGCCCCACGCCACGCTGAACGGTAGCTCACATCCTGGTTTCCTGCCGATGAAGCCTTCCCCAATCTGCAATACTTCTTGATATATAACGGTGATAGGTTTAACCAGTTAGCAGGTTCTATCGGATGTTGAACGTATGATGTGTGCCTTTGAACGTGAACAGCTGTAACCAAGGCTGAAATATCTATTGTAATTATTACAACAAATGTTGTATTATTTACAATAGAAAGAGAGATCATATGCTGGTTAAATTATTTACTTCGAATTTAAGAGTAGAACTTCTCGCGCTCTTCTTTATGCGATCGGAAGAAACCTTTTACCTGGGTGAAATCGTGAAGCATACAGGAGCGGATCGGGGAAATATCAGTCGGGAACTTCGGAACCTCGAAAGCATCGGTTTGCTGATCAGCCGCAAAGAGGGGAATCTGAAATATTACTCGTTGAACAGGACCTATTTGCTATACGACGAACTCAGGTCAATTATTCTAAAAACTAGGGGAGCCGTCGGCACGCTCAAAGAAACGCTCTCCAAAGCGAAGAACATTGATTATGCTTTCATCTATGGATCCCTTGCCGCCGGTACAGAGACGGCCAAGAGCGATATCGACTTAATGGTCATCGGGGAGATTTCAGTGGAGAACCTCCTGAGCCTCATGAGAGGCCCTGAACGAACCCTCGGACGGCAGATCAACTCCTCATTGTATAGTGCGAAAGAGTATGCGAATCGAATGAATCAGAAAGACCCGTTTGTTGCACGGGTTATGACCGAGCCGAGAATTGTACTGATGGGAGAAGAGGATGAGCTACAAAGAATTGGTGGCTAAAAATCTTATAAGGCCTTTCAAGGCCAAGGATCAGCAGATCAAAAAGCAAATGGAGCTGGCGTATCGAGATCTGAAAGTGGCAAGGGCAATGCTTGGGGTCAACAACGACTGGACATACAACATCGCCTATAACGCGATTCTTCAGGCTGTTCGAGCGCTTATGTATATGGAAGGATTCAGACCCGTTGGAGAAGGTCAGCATAAGACGTCAATCCTATTTACGGAACTCGCCTTGGGCGAGAAGTATGAAGATGAGGTTTACTTTTTTGACAAAATGCGCACGAAGCGAAACCAGGCCGTGTATGATACCGCAGGAATTGTTTCTGAAGATGAGGCAAAACAATCCCTGATGTTTGCTGAAAAGTTTGTCGGCAGGATAGGAGAGGCATTAAAGGGACTGAGGTAGAGGGGAAAATATGGTCAGGCTTTGCAGCGAGAGCTTTAAAAAATACCCCGCTTTGTCATTTCCGCAGGGAGAAATCTTAAAGATCCCTCCCTTCAGTCGGGACAAGGATTTCTCGTCTCTAATGTTCCTCGAAATGACATAATTGGCAGTTGTTCAAAGCTTTCGCAGTGGCATATTATGGTGAGATAGGGGTTATTCATGGCTCGACCTCTTCGGATAGAATGCCCGGATTCCCTTATCGAGATCTTTGCATAGCTACCTATTTTGTCATTTCGACCGAAGGGAGAAATCTTAAGCAATCGAAATATTAAGATTTCTCGTCGCTTGTGCTCCTCGAAATGACATTATGCAAAGGTCTCTTATCATGAAAGATATAGCGGATCACCTCCGGGTTCATTATTTAACGGTAAGCAGGGCAGTCAAGAGAGTTGAGGTGGGGATGCATCAGTGCCAGACCTGACCCCAGAATTGCCAGACTTGTGATTCGGAAGGGGAAACCTGATGGGTAAAAATAAAAAAGATGCCACCGCACCTAACGCCACATTGGCTGCGGTGGCCCAGCCAACGACAAGCGCTGCAACTTTAGCACCGAGTCCTCCAGCGACGACCGCTCTGGTGCATTGTCCGTATCGCCGAACCACTGACCTTTTACAGTGCCTTGCCCCGAACAAGATGCGCGTCGGTTTCTTTATCGGTGCCGGCTGTTCATTGTCCGTTGAAGGCGCTGACGGAAAACCGCTGATCCCTGAAATTACTGGACTTACAAAGCTGGTCAAAACGCATCTAGACAGCGACGACAAATTAAAAGCAGTGACTCAGACCGCTTGGGATCGCGTGACCGCGCGTGACATCCCCACGCCGACAGTTGAGGACGTACTCGGTCATATCCGAACCCTACAATCCCTTTGCGGAAAAGGTAACATTGATGGTTTCTCCGCTGATTTTCTCAGCGGGCTCGACCATGCTATCTGCGAGAAGGTGCGGGAGATTGTCAGCAAGGATCTCCCCGCAAGTGATACTCCGTACCACGTACTCGCGAGTTGGATTCAAGCCGTTCATCGAGAAAAACCGGTCGAAATTTTCACCACGAACTACGATTTGTTGTTGGAACAAGCCTTGGAAGCGCAACGTGTTCCGTACTTTGACGGTTTTATTGGCTCTGACAGTGCATTTCTTGATCTTGAATCGATGTTAGAGGATGACCTACCCGCACGGTGGGCGCGGCTATGGAAGATACATGGGTCCATCAACTGGTGGATGAACGCCAAGATGAATATTCGGCGAAGCCGTGACAAAGTCGAAGGTGAGCAACTTCTGATTTATCCTTCACATCTGAAGTACGATGAAAGTAGGCAGATGCCGTATTACGCCATGCTTGATCGACTTCGTGTGTTTCTGCGGTCAGGACAATGCGTACTCCTCACTTGTGGCTACTCTTTTGGCGATGAGCACATCAACGCCTACATCGCACAGGGACTGTCTGGAAACCCCGACGCCACATGTCTCGGATTGATCTTCAATGATCGTATCAATGCGCCGAAGGCTGTGAAACTTGCTAAGCGGCATGCCAACCTGACACTTTTGGCTGCCGACGGCGGAGTTATCGGGACACTTGATCGTAATTGGGACAAGGTCGTCAAAGACTCTAATCCCGCCTACCCAATTGCCGTCGGAACTGACTTACCAGACACGCGCACCAAGGCACCAGCGGATCAATGCAAATGGCTACTCGGCGATTTTGCGGCGCTTGGGCGTTTCTTGGCTCAACAGCTTTCCAGTCGGGATTTTGAGCAGGGAGTTAGTGATGCGACGTGACCCTACTTTCATAGGAACGGTGCAGGATGTAGCGGGCACCTCAGTCAGCGTCTCGCTGGTGAGTGAGAGCGCCACCGGGCTTAGTTTTTACAAAGGCGAATCATACAGGATCGGTCAAGTTGGCAGCTTTGTGCGGATTCCACTGGGTTATACGTCTTTGTTTGGGATCGTCTCTCAGGTTGGAGCTGGCGCTGCACCAAAGACGGAAAGCGAAATTCACCCTTGGGGTAATCAATGGCTCAAGGTGCAATTGGTTGGCGAAAGAGGCCGCGAGGGAAAGTTTGAGCGAGGTGTTTCACAGCATCCCACCATCAATGACGCCGTACATATCGTCACCGAGGACGACCTTCGGGAAATATACGGACCTGGCGATCCAGTTGATTTCGTGACTGTAGGTCACTTGGCAAGTGCAGAGTCGATTCCTGCGCTCGTCAATATCAACAAGCTTGTCACTCGGCATTCGGCAGTTGTCGGGACTACGGGCGCCGGTAAGTCGACGACTGTCGCCGGCCTGCTTACCGCGCTTTCGGATCCGGCACGCTATCCGTCCGCTCGTATCGTTGTCTTGGACATTCATGGGGAGTACTCGAAAGCGTTGGCAGATAGGTCCTCTGTGTTTCGGATTCCGGTAGACGCCAATAAGGAGAAGAGTGAAAAGCCTTTGCAGATACCCTTCTGGGCCCTGAGCTTCGACGAACTCGTGAAATTATCTTTCGGAGATCTGAGCGACGACAAGGCAAGGGCGGTTGTTGCTGACGTCATCGTAGCTCTTAAGCGCGAGTCGTTGGGCAATCAGGCGCGCGAGGGGATCACGGCAGATCGGCTGACCGTGGATTCGCCCGTGCCCTTCTGCATCCACAAGCTATGGTTCGACCTCCACAAAAGAGAACATCGCACAATCATTCCAGCGCCCGGCGAGGCCTCCGACGAAGTGAAATCGGCCTATGTTCTTAACGACGAAGGTAAACCGCTGCAACGCGGTGACGCCATGTCGGTAACGCCCCCCCTGTATCGCACTGTCAAAACTACCGGACCCGCAAACGAACGAGTGAATTGGGGACCAGACCCAATTAACATTCGGAAGCAACTGGCGGTCCTCGGCTCAAAGTTGCGCGACCCGCAATTCTCCTTTCTTTTCAATCCCGGTGAGTGGCGTCCCGGAATCGAAGGAACTGTTACCAAAGACCTGGACGCACTGCTAAAGGAATGGTTAGGGAGTCCTGCGCCCATCTCAATTCTGGACCTGTCTGGCATCCCCCCGGCGGTGCTGAACGACCTCATTGGTGCCCTACTGCGTATTCTCTACGACGCTCTCTTTTGGGCGAGGAACCTACCCGAAGGCGGACGTTTACGGCCACTGTTGCTCGTGCTCGAAGAAGCGCATGCATACTTGGGGAAGGAGCATGTTGGAGCAGCATCTAGTGCCGTGCGGCGTATTGCCAAAGAAGGCCGCAAATATGGTGTCGGTGTCATGATTGTGAGTCAACGCCCGTCGGAGATTGACCCCACCATTCTCTCGCAATGCGGGACAATTTTCGCCATGCGTCTATCTAATGACATCGACCGCGGGCAGGTGACCGGAGCGGCGTCAGACAATCTCAAGGGTTTGTTCGACATGCTTCCGATATTACGAACAGGCGAAGCGATAATTGTTGGCGAGGCCGTAAGTTTGCCAATGCGAACGCTGATTGACCCGCCGGGCAAGAATCGATGGCCGGATAGCAGAGATCCAAACGTCGTTGTTCGTGGCGATCCCACAAAGGGCTATGAAGACGAGGGCGGATGGGCAGTCCCCAGGCATCCCGAAGACTATTCAATTGTTATGAGGCAATGGCGAAAGCAGAATCCACACTATGAGCACGAGAATATAGAACCCAACGGCGGAGGATCAAAACCTAAATAAGGAGCGACATCATGAACTGGATAGCCACACCTGAGTCATCCAATATTGCCGGATTTGACTACAACAAAACAACGCAGGTACTGACAGTCGAATTCAAGAACGGCGGACGCTACAATTATTATGACGTACCCGAGATCGTGTTCGATAGAATGAAGGCAGCGTCTTCAAAAGGTCAGTTTCTTGCCCAAAACATTAAGAACACTTATCGGTATGCGCGCGTATAGTGTCCTTGGCCTGAAACAGGATAGGAGACCGCGAAGGAGAGAGTTTTTATGCCACGACTGACTGAGCAGGAACAGCAGGAGGTTATCCGCTTTATTGAGGCGGATAAACCGTTGCCGGAGAAGTACCGCTTTCTGCTATTCGAGGACAAGCGGGAGGTGGAGCTGGTCTGGAACGGCAAGACGAGCGAGGTCTGCAATATCGTCCTGCCCTTTCAGGTCATCGAGCAGGTGGATGAGCCGCGCGCCGAGAAGCCGGAGGACACAGCGGCCCAGTTGTCTCTTTTTGACGAGCGCGGCCGCCAGCTCAAGGGCTGGACCAACAAGCTGGTCTGGGGGGACAACAAGCTTATCCTCTCATCGCTGAAAAGCGGCCCGCTGCGCGAGGAGATCGAAA